>CALZMB010000095.1 GCA_945788485.1 uncultured bacterium
AGGCAAGAAAAAAGTGTGGCTGGAAATACCAACCACACTTCTGCAAAACCTCTTCAAAAGCAAAAATATCAATATATTGAGTTGTCCTCGATGGGAGATATTTGTTGAATTGAGACGTGCGCCCCACCCTATCGTATCACAATCTTTGCAATTTCCTTGGTGTTGGGAGTGTCAAATGAATATGAAATGGTGTAAGACAGGGCTTTATAATCGGATGTGAGGTCAATCGGATTGCCGTATTTCTCTGACAGTTTCTTCTCTATGCGGCTGGCAATCTCCTTTGCGGTGTTCACGACATCGCTCTCCTTAGACTGCGCGCGGAGAATTATAGTGCCCTGTACCGCTTCTTCATGACCCTTAGCAAACTCTTCATAGACAATCTGGTCTATCTCTTTTGCTGTCACTGTGCCTGTCACTTCAGTTGATGAAACTATTGAGGATTCAAATGAGCGGCCAAGTGTAATGATGCTGTCAAACTCCTCGCTCTCGCAACTGACAAACGACAATGTCATAAGGCAAGCAAGAAATGTGAATAATAATTTTTTCATTTGTTGCGTTGGTTGAATTGTTAATGGTGTTTAGAAGAAAATGATAGTCAACGATTTGGTTTTCAGATGTTTCTGATGATTACAATTCACGGCCTATAACATAATCGAGATAAGTCTTCAACGAGGTTTTTATCTTCTCGTCTTTAACATCCTCGTCAATATACGCAAGAGCTTTTGCATAATATTCGTCCATCGCGTGACGGGCGAAATTGATTCCTCCGCGGTCTCGGGTATAAGCGATGAGCAGCTCAATCTCTGCTTCTGAAGCCTCGCCTGATTTTACTTTATGTGCAATGTCAGTCATCTCCTGTGGACAAGCGTTCTCCTTGTCGTTCAGCACAAAGAGCACGGGGAGCGTCAGCTTTCCTTCACGCATGTCGATGCCTGTAGGTTTGCCGATAGTCTTAGAATCTGAGTAGTCGAATATATCATCTCGTATCTGGAAGATGATACCAAGGTTATGACCAAAGCGACAAGCTTTCACGATGTCTTCTTCAGTCGCTCCAGCGGCGTATGCACCGAGATAACAGCACGCCTCAAAGAGCGACGCCGTCTTCTTCGAAATCACGTCATAATAGTTATCTATAGAGAAATCTTTCGACGAGATGTTTTGCTGTTGCGCCACTTCGCCTCTCGAAAGCGTTTGTCCGAGACGTGCAAGAGCTTCTGTCATGCGCGGCTCTTGGCATTTCGATATCTCCATCAGCGACGTCGAGAGTATGTAGTCACCAACAAGAACGGCAAGGCGGTTGTTGAACGACGCATTTACAGAAGCCTGTCCGCGACGCTCGTCAGCCTCGTCAACAACATCGTCATGCACCAAGCTGGCAGTATGCAGCAACTCAAGTGAACAAGCTGCGTGCAACGCTTTGAACATCAAAGGTTTGTCATCACCGCTAAGCATAGATTTCACCTGCATGAAATCACGATACAAAGCACCGTGCTGCTTCTTGTATTCAGACTTCGCGACAAGCAAAGTCAGCAGCGGTCGCATTCGTTTGCCGCCTCGTTGCATGATGTGTTGCAACATTTCGTTGAGCAGGCCGTCGGTGGATGAAAGTGACTTGGAGAATATCTCGGCAAACTGTTTCATCTCCTTCTCTACCGGCTGGGTTATTTCTGACAATGTATCCTTCATAAGGTGAAATAAATAGTTTTAACGACACAAAATTCAATAATTACAGTCTTACTCTACCCTACCCTGCCTTACATTCATCGTCAAAGCAAAAAATGCACTGCAATGTTGTTTGACATGACAAATCGAGGCAGTAGATTAAAGAATAAAACTTGTAAAAACAAATTTTCGCACAAAATTAAGAAAAATATTGGGATTTATGAAAACTTTTGTGTACTTTTACAAAAATTTTTACATCAAAGCATATTTCATGCTGAAAAATGGATGTATTATACAGTAAAAAAGCATATACCATACAATAATGAAAAAGCTCTTTCTTCTCGATGCCTATGCTCTCATCTACCGCTCCTACTACGCCCTCATCCGCTCTCCAAGAGTGAATTCAAAGGGGATGAACACAAGCGCGGTAATGGGATTTGTCAACACACTGAACGAGGTAATAACGAAAGAACGTCCCGACTATATCGGTGTGGCGTTCGATCATGGAAAGACATTCCGTCACGAGGCTTTCCCGCAATACAAAGCCCAGCGCGAAGAGACTCCTGAAGATATACGCCGTTCGGTGCCTGTCATCAAGGATATTCTCGAAGCATGGAATATCCCGTGTCTGCAGGTTGACAACTACGAGGCGGACGATGTCATCGGAGCTATTGCCACCATGGCATCACAACATAGTATTGCCGATGAAATGGGCGGAAATGACGGTGAAATAGAGACATTCATGCTCACTCCTGACAAAGACTACGGACAGTTGGTGAAGCCTCGTGTCATGATGTATAAGCCTCGCCACGGCGGCGGTTATGACATTCTTGGAGAGAAAGAGATTTGCGAGAAATACAACATCAGCAATCCTGCGCAGGTCATTGACCTTCTCGCTCTGATGGGCGACAGCGCCGACAACTTCCCGGGATGCCCGGGCGTGGGAGAAAAGACAGCGATAAAGCTTATCAACGAATGGGGCACATGCGAGAACCTCATCGCGCACGCACAAGATATAAAAGGTGCGATAGGCAGAAAAGTGTCAGAGCACGCTGACGACATCCGAATGTCAAAATTCCTTGCAACCATCTGCACAGATATTGAAGAGGTGTGCCAGAACTTCCCAGACATCTTGCAGAGCATGACACTTCAACAGCCCGATGCCGCGAAACTCTCTGCCATCTTCGACGAACTGGAGTTCCGAACGCTTGCAAAGAAAATTTTGGGCAGCGGCTCCAACACTGCTGCCGCTTCTGCATCGTCGAGCCAGGATATGCCACTCTTCGACTCAAAACTGCAGGGCGACCCTTCCGACTCGTCAACCCGCCCTACCCCATCAGCCACAACCGACACTCAAGTCATTGTGACAAGGAATCTGTTCGGGGAAGAAGAGTTAATTAATGTAAATGTAAAGAAGTCTAAAAAACATAAAACAGACGCTAATTTTCAAACCTCGGAGAATGCGAAATTTACGGCCGACGGAGCGGAAGACGAAAAATTTCGCAAGGAAATCAGCCTTGAAACGGTGTCTCATTCTTACGAACTCATTGATTCATTAGAAGATACGGCTCGCCTTTGTGACAAAATCTTGACAAACGGAATTGTTTGTTTTGACACTGAAACCACTTCAAAGAGCAGCATCGAGGCAGAATTGGTGGGAATGAGCTTCGCCGTCGCGCCGGGAGAGGCATGGTATGTCTCTGTGCCGGGAAAAATGCGCGAGGCGGCAGAGGCGATGCGTCCGGTTCTTGAAAACGAGAACATAGCCAAGGTCGGACAGAACATTAAGTACGACATTGAGGTGTTGTCGAAATATGGCGTGAGTGTGAAAGGCCAACTCTTCGACACGATGGTAGCACACTATCTGCTTCAGCCGGAGCTCCGACACAACATGGACTATATGGCAGAGACGCTTCTCGGCTACCGCACCATACACTACGACGACATCGTGCCTAAGGGGAAGACGATGGCCGACCTCCACCCTATCGACATTCGCGACTATGCCTGTGAGGATGCAGACATCACTCTTCAGCTCTGGAACGTGCTGCAACCGAGGCTGCACGAACAGGAAGGACTGTGGCAACTCTTCACCGACATAGAGATGCCGCTTGTCGAAGTGCTTGCCGACATGGAGCTGACCGGCGTTGCCATCGACACTGCCGCGCTGCGCGAGGTGTCGCGCCTCTTCACGCAACGCATGACAGAACACGAGCAGAAAATATACGCCTTGGCAGGCAGGGAGTTCAACATCAATTCGCCGCGTCAGGTTGGTGACATCCTCTTCGGCGAGATGAAGATAATCGAGAAGCCAAAACGCACTAAGACAGGACAATACGTCACATCCGAAGATGTGCTCACATCGCTACGCGGAGAGCATGAGATAGTGGCTGAAATCCTGGACTACCGTGGTTTGAAGAAACTTGTCGGGACGTATGTCGATGCTTTGCCGAAGCTTGTAAACAAATCTACTGGACGAATACACACATCTTTCAACCAGTGTGTAACGGCTACGGGACGACTGTCATCGAGCGATCCGAACCTGCAAAACATCCCCGTGAGGGGCGAAGACGGAAAGGAAATTCGCCGCTGTTTCATAGCCGGAGACAGCACAGCAGATTCTGAACCCGACCTCTTCTCTCTTGCAACTGAAGAAGAAAAACAGAACAATTATCTCTTCTTCTCTGCCGACTACAGCCAGATAGAACTGCGTGTCATGGCGCATCTCAGCGGCGACGAGGCGATGTGCCGCGCTTTCCGCGAAGGGCATGACGTTCATGCTGCAACGGCTGCGACAGTGTATGGGAAATCGATGGAAGACATCACGCGCGACGAGCGTACGAAAGCGAAGCGCGCAAACTTCGGACTCATCTACGGCATCTCTGCCTGGGGACTGAGCCAGTCTCTGATGATCGACCGCAAAGAGGCACGCGCGCTGATGGACGGATTCTTCAAGACATTCCCTAAAGTGCAGGAATACATGGAGTTATCTAAACAGAAAGCCGCTGCTGACGGCTACGCCGAGACGCTTCTGCATCGTCGCCGCTACCTTCCGGACATCAACTCTGGCAACGCCACTGTGCGAGGCTTCGCCGAGCGCAATGCCATCAACGCCCCTATACAAGGCACGGCAGCCGACATCATAAAGATAGCCATGGTGCGCATTCACCGCCGCTTCAAGGAGGAGGGTCTGAAATCGAAGATGATTCTTCAGGTCCACGACGAACTCAATTTCTCCGTGCTTGCCTCTGAGAAAGACATCGTAGAGAAAATCGTGATATACGAAATGGAACACGCCTACCCTCTCTCCGTGCCTCTCGTCGCTGATTTCGGATGGGGTGAGAACTGGCTTGAAGCACACTGACAGATGCCCCTCACCCTACCCCACCCCATCTCATCTACATACAATTCATGTACATACAACCGGTGCATGATTGCAAGTCATAGAAAAAATTCATGCCATCAGACTTGCAAAAAGATTTGGCAGAATAAAAAAATATATGTACTTTTGCATACCGAAAACATAAAAAAACGATAAAAGAAAATGCAAGAAACAAGACAAAACCGTATAGCGCGCCTGCTTCAGAAAGAACTGAGCCTCATTTTCCAATCACAGACCCGCATGATGCACGGCGTGATGGTGAGCGTTACCCGAGTGAAGATAAGCCCTGACCTCAGCATCTGCACAGCTTATCTCAGCATCTTCCCTTCCGAGAAAGGCGAAGAAATCATCAATGCCGTCACTCGCAACCAGGCAACCATACGCTACGACCTTGGGCAGAGAGTCCGCAACCAGCTGCGCATCATACCCGAACTTCGATTTTTCATCGATGATTCGCTCGACTATATCGACCACATCGACGAGCTTCTGAAACGCTGACGCAGAATGACTTACACCATCTATAACGAACGAAAATGTCATTAGCACTAACAATAGCGCGTAGGTATCTGTTTGCGAAAAAGAGCACAAACGCCATAAACATCATCTCCGGCATCAGTGTCATGGGCGTCGTCATCGCCACCATGGCACTCATCATCGTGCTGTCAGTGTTCAATGGTTTCCACGACCTCATAGCATCGTTCTTCACCACCTTCGACCCTCAACTCGAGCTGACTCCGAAGACGGGCAAAGCCGCGCCTACTGACGACCCTCTACTGCTGAAGGTGAAAGAGTTGCCACAGATTGATGTAGCTACAGAATGTGTTGAAGACCAGGCTCTTGCCGTGTATAAAGGTCAACAGATGATGGTACGTGTGAAAGGTGTTGAAGACAACTTCCAATATCTGACCAACATACGCAGCATCCTGTATGGCGACGGAGACTTCACCCTGCATGCCGCCGATGTGGAATACGGTGTGCCGGGCATCCGTGTGGCTAACGACCTCGGCACGGGAGCCTATTGGCCGGACTATCTGAAAATCTACGCTCCGCAGCGCGAAGGGCAGTTAGACATGATGAATCCGGAGGCGGCGTTCACCGTCGATTCTCTGCTCTCGGCAGGCTGTGTCTTCTCTGTGAAACAGGCGAAATACGACAAGCAGTATATCCTCACGTCCATCACATTCGCCCGCAACCTTTTCTTCCGCCAAGGTCAGCTGACAAGTCTCGCCCTGAGGCTGAAGCCTGGATGCAGCATCAGCGAGACGAAGAAAGAGATAGAGGCTCTTGCTGGAGAGAAATACTATGTTAAAGACCGCTTCGAGCAGCAGGCCGACACGTTCCGTATCATGCAGATAGAGAAGCTGTTGGCATACGTTTTCCTCACTTTCATTCTCGTTGTGGCGTGCTTCAACATCATCGGTTCGCTCTCAATGCTTATGATTGACAAGCACGACGATGTGCAGACGCTGCGACATCTCGGTGCGTCAGACAAGCTCATCCGCCGCATCTTCCTCATCGAGGGCAGCCTCATTTCTGTCGTCGGAGCCATCGCCGGCACATTGTTCGGGCTGTTGCTGTGCCTGTTGCAGCAGGAGTTTGGCCTTGTGCGCATGGGTTCTTCGAGCGGCACATTCCTCACCGACGCTTATCCGCTCAGCGTCCACTACAGTGATGTGGCGGTCATCGTCGTCACGGTCATCGTCATCGGCTTGCTGTCGGTGTATTATCCTGTGCGCTATCTGACACGTAGGCTGCTGTAGGATGGAATAGGAATTTTGAGCAAGACGAGCGGCAAAACCGCGGAGAACAGTGGCAATAGAGCAGGGGAGGGGGGCTGTGCAAAATACAAAAAGAAGCAATAAAAACAGCCAGACCAAAGCCAGAGAATATCCAGAAAAAGCAATACACAAGAATATTGAAAGCGGCGGCTTGCCCTTCCGGTAGTATCCGGGTTGTGGGCATAGCCGCCGCTTTGTTTATGCTACGTCGTTCTTAGGCGTCTCAGAGACCTTCATGCCGCTGAGGAGCGAGCGGTTGCGAGCGCCCGTTGCGCTATCCACGGTGTAGGCGGGAGAGAAGTTCACCTTTGAGCCGGTGACGTTCTTCGACACAGAGAACTCGCTTGCCTCTACAGCGCCAGTGGAGCGTATCGCGATTTTGAACGTCCCGATGCCGTCGAGCTTCACGGCGTATGAGTCCTGGAGCTTGCTGGTCATCACCTCTACCAGCTCAGTGAGCACTGCCTTCACGTCAGAGCGTTTCATTGAGCAGTTGCGCTCTATGATCTGCGCGAGGTCATCAGTTGTTACGGTGCCGACATAGACGGTGCGTGCGAACCATTTGCCGTTTGCGGGATCCTGACGGCCGTCTGAGAATGTGCGCTCAAGTTTGCGGAGTTTGTAAAGCATTGCCATAGTTGTTGTTCCTTTCTTTTTTTTAATGGTTAATAATGTTTTGTTTGTTGTCTCTTACAATCGATTGTTTTTGTTTGACGATGCAAAGGTAGCAATTGGCGCAAGAGAATCAAAACATTATATGGATAGACATATAGATAGGAACGTTCTGAAGGTTGTTTCCCGTTGTCTTACAGTGTCATCAGAACTGTCTGCAATCCACTGACAACAAACACATTATGCACAATCTGGCATTTACAAACCACGCAAGCAAAAAAGTTCTGTTGTTCAGAATCCGAGATGTTTCTTCAGTCCGAGGATTCCGAGCAGGGGAGAGGAGAGCACCGGTTTTCCGGTGAGTTGCGCGAGCCGCTGTTCCATTCGTGCCATCGAGCCTTGCGCGAGCACGAAGAGGTCCACTTTGTCAGCTATTCTCTGCGCCGCTTCGGCTATCAGTCTGTCGTGTGTCTCGCTGTCTCCACTCTGTCCGGCGGCGAAAGCACCGTCGGCAAGTCCTTCAACGAGCGTGATGTCTTTGCCTGCCTCCCGTGCGCAGTTCTGCAGCAGCCGGCATGTCGGGTCGAGTGTTGTGGGCAGTGTTGAAATCACTCCTATGCGCTTTGCCTCATTGACGGCTTTCTCTGCCATGGGCTTGTCGATGCGGAAGACGGGTATTCGGCAGATGCCGTTGCCCATGTCCGCGATGTCGCCTACGCTTGAGCAGGTGTTGAAAATAATGTCTGCGCCAGAATCGGCGGCGGCGTTATAATAGTCTAAGAGACGGCGGCGCACGGCGGGCGTGACGGCGTTGTGCGCTATGACTTCTTTTATGAGCGAGCTTTCGGCTATGTGTTCTACCTGCACTTCTGGGAAGTGCTCTCTGAAAAGGTCGGTCAGCGGGCCGACGAGTGCCATTGCTGTGTGTACGCAAACTACTTTCTTCATGTTCTTGTATTATTATATTAATGTATATTACTTATTCAAGTTTCGCTGTTATCAACGAAGTTGATTATCAAGAATTGATAAGTGAAAAATATAAAATGTCA
>CALZMB010000096.1 GCA_945788485.1 uncultured bacterium
GCTATTCCAGCATTCAACTTTAACACAATGGAGCAGATGCAGGCTATCGTGCAGGCTGCCGTAGAGACAAAATCACCTGTCATCATGCAGGTGTCTAAAGGCGCACGCAAATACGCTAACCCGACTATCCTCCGCTATATGGCAGAAGGCGCTGTGGCATACGCTAAAGAACTCGGCTGCGAGAACCCGCAGATCGTGCTCCACCTCGACCACGGTGACAGCTTCGAGACTTGCAAGTCGTGCATCGAGACAGGATTCTCTTCTGTAATGATCGACGGCTCGTCACTCCCTTACGAGGAGAACGTGGCACTCACAAAGAAAGTCGTTGAATTCGCTCATCAGTATGACGTGACTGTTGAGGCTGAGCTCGGCGTCCTCGCAGGCGTTGAGGATGAGGTGGCTTCTGAGGTGTCTCACTACACAAAACCAGAAGAGGTTATCGACTTCGCCACACGCACAGGATGCGATTCGCTCGCCATCTCTATCGGCACATCACACGGCGCATACAAGTTCACTCCTGAGCAGTGTACACGCGACCCGAAGACTGGTGTCCTCGTGCCGCCGCCACTCGCTTTCGACATCCTCCACGAGATAGAGAAGAAACTCCCCGGATTCCCAATCGTCCTCCACGGCTCTTCTTCTGTGCCACAGGAAGAGGTTGCGACTATCAACCAATTCGGCGGCAAACTCCCTGACGCTGTCGGCATCCCTGAAGAGCAGCTCCGCGAGGCTTCCAAGTCGGCTGTATGCAAAATCAACATCGACTCTGACTCTCGCCTCGCCATGACAGCCGCTATACGCAAGTACATGGCAGAGAACCCAGGCCACTTCGACCCTCGTCAGTATCTCACACCGGCACGCGAAGCAATGAAGAAGATGTACATCCACAAGATCGTCAACGTGCTCGGCTCAAACGATAAACTCTAATCTCTGATTCATGATGAGAAACATTATAGTGGCAGCCTTCCTCGTGACGGCTGTCACTTCTTTTAAACAAACACCACAAGGTGGAGACAACGCCGCGTTCCTGCTGCGTTGCCAGAAACTTGCCGACCGTATGGCTGTCATCGATTCGCTCAAGACTGCATCGCCAGACAGCATCACTGAATGGAAAAAAGAGCGCAATGCGATAAAGACAGAATACAAGACAACGTTCAAACAACGTCTCACCGACGACGAGGCTAAACGATACTACGCCTTCGCCTCGCAATACAACAAACGCCTTACGACACTCAAAGCAAATGATGTCGGTGATGCCATAAACGATACCGGAACAGAAGTGACAGACGCTGTAAAACGCACCGGAAAGAAAATACAAGGCTGGATAGAAGGACTGAAAAAATAACCGCACATCCACTCTTGCACACACACTGGCCGATATCATACATGACATAAAGGATATCATACATGACACAACAGACAACAACAGACGCAACAGCAGACACAACAGTCATCAAAGCCGTTGTCGAAGCATACAAACAGAAGCACGGCTTCGGGAAATGGCAACCACGCCTCGCACTCTTCGATATGGACGGAGTGCTCTACGATTCAATGCCTAACCATGCCGAAGCATGGCAGAAGTCAATGGCTAAGTTCAATATACCCATGACACGCGAAGAAGCATACGCCTTCGAGGGCATGAGAGGCTTCGAGACGATAAAGATTGTGGCTGGACGCCATTGGGGAAGAGAAATATCTGACGAGGAATCGGCTGCAATGTACAAAGTCAAATGCGACTGTTATGCCGCCTGCCCGAAGGCAGGACTCATTCCTGGAGTACATCAGCTGCAGGAGACAATGCAACGGCAAGGAATGAGAATCGGCGTCGTCACCGGGAGCGGGCAGCACTCCCTGCTGCAGAGAATACTGCGAGATTTCGACGGACTCGTCTCGCCTGACATCATGGTCACCGCTCTAAATATAAAGAAAGGAAAGCCGGCACCCGACCCATATCTCAAAGGCATGCAGCTCGCTGACACACAACCGTGGGAGACAATAGTGGTAGAGAACGCGCCACTCGGAGTGCGAGCCGCCGTTGCGGCACGATGCTTCACTGTCGCGGTAAACACCGGACCGCTGCCAGACAGCATCCTGGCTGACGAAGGGGCTGACCTCGTGCTGCATAATATGGCTGAACTGACAGCCCTCATTCCTCAGCTTTATGCAATAAGCCAATAACACACGTCCCCGTTTCATGCACCATCAATGCCGCGACACTGGCAGCGGCATCCGGCGTATGACACTTGACAAGCGACGATAATACAACATTGAACATTTTGTACCAAACAATTATACTATTATGATTACACCTCACAACAATGCCAAAGCAGGCGATTTCGCCAAAACAGTATTGATGCCGGGCGACCCGCTCAGGGCTAAGTTCATCGCAGAAGTATTCCTTGAGGATGCGCATATCGTCAACGATGTACGCAATATGTATGCTTACACCGGCACATACAAAGGCGTGCCGGTCTCTGTCATGGCTTCAGGTATGGGAATGCCATCTATCGGCATCTATTCTTACGAGCTCTACAAGTTCTACGACGTTGAGAATATCATACGCATCGGTTCGACTGGTTCATACTCAGAACGCCTCCAGGTGAGAGATGTAGTGCTGGCAGAATACGCCTACAGCGAATCGACTTTCGCCCTCCGCACAAGCGGTTGCACAGACAAGAAAATCTATCCGAGCCCCGAAATCAATAATGTCATCATTGAGAAATCAAAAGAGCTGGGCATCGAATGTAAGCTGGCGAAGGTGCATTCGAGCGACGCTTTCTACACCGACCCCTGTGTCGGGACATGGCAGGAACTGCGTGACGCGACCGGAACGGAATGTGTCGAGATGGAAAGCTTCGCTCTCTTCCACAACGCGCACCTCACCGGCCGGAGGGCTGCATGTATCCTCACCGTCTCCGACGCGTTCTACAACAATGTGGCGTTGAGTGCTGCCGACCGCCAGAACTCTTTCACCCAGATGATGAAACTGGCGCTTGAGAGTGCCATAACACTCTGACAAAACATCGCGGCGAATGCCCCGCGCACAACCTGGAACACATTTCAGTGATGTGCGAGCCGCATGGACGGCGCCGTCCGAAACGAATGATGGGCATGACGGCTGAACTTCTGTTCGGCGGTCATGCCCATTCTTGTTGTGTATGTCGTATGTATTTGCCGTCTCCCAGACTACCAGTTGGCAACCGTGGCGTTGAAAATCTGGTCAACAATGTCTTTCACCATTTCTGTCACAAGCTGTTCCTGGACGCTCGTGAGAGACTGTGTCGTCTCGTAGGTTGACGCGGCGGTGAACTGACGTTCAAAGTCTTCCTTGTGGTTCGTGTTGTTCGTGAAACGGACGTTGACAGTGATGGCAAGCTCTGTCTGTGCAGAATAGCCCTCGGCAGAGACAGACTTGTTACGCTGAGAATAGTTTGTAATCTCGCCTTCTATCTTCAGGTCGCCGTTCCTCTTCACTTGCGAGAGCTTCGTGTGGTCGGCAAACTTGTCCTTCAGAGCGTTGTTGAACATCGGTCCCATAGGTCCCCAGACGTATGACGAGCGTATCGGGAAATCGCTGATCTGTATTGTCTTCACCTTAGAATAGTCAATGCTCGACATGTTGAACTTGTATTGCACGGAGCATCCAATCAGCGACAGCGCCATTACACCTATTATTATATATATGTATCGTCTCATTTCTTAGTCCTGTTTGTTTCTTGTCTATTTGTTTTGCAGTATTCTTTTATTGTGCAAGATGGGGCGTCAGCCGTTTAGTTCTTTCAGTCTTCTGTACAGCGTACGGTCAGAGATGCCGAGCTCTTCTGCGGCTTTCTTCCTGTTGCCGTTATTTCTTGCGAGAGCTTTTCTTATTTGTTCAAGCTCGTTCTGGTGTATGTTCAGGTTCTCGTCTTTTCTTGCAGAAGCGGTTGGCAGTTCTTCCACATCCGCCTCTTCATAGTTTGTAGAGTAGCTGTCTCTGCCGCCAAAGTCGTTTCTCCCGTTTCCGAAGCCCCCGCCGTTGTTCTGCTGCGCATGTGTGAAAGTGCTGTCCGGGATGTTGTCATGCAGATTATCGCCAAAGTTCTGAGCGTTGTTTCCTGTTGTCATGGCATCAGTTGTGGCAGGCAGCATATATGGCGCGTGCGGCAGAAGGCCCATGACATGGCTCCCGCTGACGTGTCCTCCAAGTTCCTTCACCTGCTGTTGAAGCTCTGCCACCTGTGCGTTGAGGGTTTTAATGTTTCCTTTCAGTTCAAACAGGAAGTTGAAGAGCAGTTGCCGTTCCTTCTCGTAGCTGTGGCTGTTGTCTGAAGATGACGTGGCTTTTGAAGTGAGGGCGGTGGATTCTTCGTCGTCCGGGATATACCTTAGCAGTGTCTCGGCGGTGACGAGCCTGTCTTCTGAGAGCACCGACAGTTGCTCGGTGATGTTCTTCAACTGTCTCACGTTGCCCGGCCATTTGTATTTCAGCATCAGCTGTTGAGCCTCAGGAGTGAGTTCAAGTCGTAGCAGCCGGTATTTCTCCATCATCTGGAAAGCGAACAGTCTGAACAGCAGCAGGATGTCGTTGCCCCTGTCTCTGAGCGGCGGCATGTGTATCGGAATGGTGTTGAGGCGGTAGTAGAGGTCCTCTCTGAATCGTCCTTCGCTGATGGCTTTCCTCATGTTGACGTTTGTGGCAGCCACAATCCGCACGTTAGTCTTACGCACCTCCTGTCCTCCGACCCTTATGTATTCGCCCGTTTCAAGCACTCTCAGCAGGCGTGCCTGTGTGGCGAGCGGCAGTTCTCCCACTTCGTCGAGGAAGAGAGTGCCTTTGTCGGCTATGCCGAAATATCCTTCGCTCTCTCCGATGGCTCCTGTGAACGAGCCTTTCTCGTGTCCGAAGAGTTCTGAATCTATCGTCCCTTCAGGGATGGAGCCGCAGTTCACGGCGAAATATTTCTCTCTTCGTCTGGGCGAGTTGTCGTGAATGATTCTTGGCAGGACTTCTTTTCCGACACCGCTTTCTCCTACGATGAGGACAGAGAGGTCAGTTGAAGCCACTGAGAGACAGATGTCCAACGCATGATTCAGCTGCGGGCTGTTGCCTACAACGTTGAATCTCTTTTTTATGTCTTGCAGTCTGTTTTGGTCCACAGCGGTTGTTTTGTAGTTTGTCATCCTTCCTGCTGCATGATTTGCAGCAGTTCTTCCATTCCTTCGCTTGCTCCCTTGGCTATGACATGAACGTTGTGCGACGCGTTGCCGATAGCCGGATGCGGGTCGATGAGGAATATCTTGGCGTTTTTCGGCGCATATTGCAGCAGCGATGCAGCGGGATAAACGTTCAGTGATGTGCCTATGATGATGAATATGTCGGCCTGTTGCGTTGCTTCTATGCCGTCGTATATGTTCGGCACATTCTCCTGGAAGAAGACGATATACGGTCTGAGCAGCGACCCGTCTTCCGCTTTAGCCCCTTTCGGCACCTCAAGTCCGTATTCTCCCCATCCGTCTTTCGGCAGGTTGACCCAGAATCTCGGGTTATCGACATCTCTGCTTGAGCACATCCTCATGAGTTCTCCATGCAGGTGTATGACATGTTTCGAGCCTGCCATCTCGTGCAGGTTGTCCACGTTCTGCGTCACGACGGTGACGTCGTGTTTCTCTTCGAGGGTAGTGATGAGCCTGTGTCCCTTGCATGGTTTCACATCCCTGTATTTCATTCTGAGCATATTGTAGAACGCGTTGACTTTCTCCGGGTTGCGAATCCATCCGTCGTGGCTTGCCACTTCCATTACGGGATAGTTCTCCCATAGTCCTCCTGCGTCTCTGAATGTTGTCAGTCCGCTTTCAACTGACATTCCTGCTCCTGTAAGAAAAACAATTTTCATAGCTTTTGGTGTTGTGTGTGTTCTTCGCCAGGTCGAAGAATACAGATGTGTCGGTTGTGTGTGTTCTTCGAGCAGGTCGAAGAATACCGGTTGTTGGGTTTATTCAGCTTCGCTTTTTTTCTTAGGTATGGCGAAGCGCACCTTCTCGCTGTCGTCTCTTTTCTCTACATACAGTTTAGGCAGAGGGTTGCTGTGCGCTTCGTCGTATGCCGTCCGGTTCCGTTTCACAGTCATGGCGAGATAGATGGCTTGTCTTAGAGCCAATGCCGGTTGCTCAAGGCTGTCGTCAGAAAAGTCGCAGTCTTTTGGATAGTCAGTAAGTGTCATCACCATAGGCAGTGCGGCGAGCAGTTTCACTCGCTCTTCTGTGGTGTTGTCGAGCACTTTCTGCGTGTCGTCGTCGGTGAGCGCGAGTGTGATGTCGAAGTGCTGGTAATAGTTTTCAGCAATATATTCGTCAGTGGTATATGGTCCGAAAACCATGATGCTTTCGTCTTGCAGGGCATTGATTGATGTGCAGAAGATGTTGTTAGGGTCGTTTTTGTCCTGCTTTTCGGCAGTTATGACAGCGATGCGTGGCATAGAGACGAGGAAGTCTCTTTTGACGATATTCCAGGCGAGTCTTATCTTGCTTATAAGGCCGTTTGTAGTGAGTGTGTCTTCCACGTCGTTATTATCGACGTCCGGAAGAATTGTCGCGACTTTCAGAGTCTTGCTTACAAAGACTGTCATTGAGCCGTTGAACGTGAACTCTGTGTTAGAGCCCGGCGCTACGACAATAGCGTCGATGTTTCCGAACTTTAGGTCGTTGCTGACGTTCTTGTCGTTCTGATTCTCTTTGCTGTAGATGACTGTGTTGAAGATGTCGCTATGCTCAGGGTGGTTGAGAGCAGTTGTTATTATGTCTCCTGCAATCCCTGCTGATTGCAGTATGCCGATATTCATCAATTTGTTTGTCATAAAAGAATATGGTGTATGTTTTTTTTCCTTGTGTGAAAGTTGTTTTCAGACGTTTGCGTTGCTTTCAGCCGCTTCTTTGTGTTTAGTGTTCAGCAGTCCGCACGCGGCGTAGATGTCTTGTCCTCTTGACGCTCTGACGGTTGTGTTGATGCCAGATTTGTTCAGATAGTCGCATATTTCCTGCATCCGTTTGTCGTTTGCGCCTTTCAGGGGCACGTCAGGAATCTGATGGAAACGAATGAGATTGACCCTGCAATCGAGCGGTCTGAGCAGCCTCACAATTTCTTTCAGATGTGTAGGCGTGTCGTTTGTGCCTTCGAAGACGGTGTATTCGAATGTCAGCCGTCTCTGGTGCGATGTATTTTCGTCTTGCTGCTGTTGTTTCCGTTTTCTGTTCGGGAAGTAGCGCGACAGCAGTTCCACCGTTTCCCTTATGCCCATGCCTTTCTCCGCCGGCATCAGCTGTGCCCTTTGTTCGGGTATTGGCGTGTGTAATGATATGGCGACGTGACAATCGCTTTCTTTCAGGAATCGTTCGAGTTTGTTTCTCATGCCGACGGTGCTGACCGTGATGCGTCTCGGGCTCCATGCGTATGCGTAGTCAGCCGTAAGTATTGTGGTTGCCTTGAGCACATTGTCGAGGTTGTCCATTGGTTCGCCTTGTCCCATGAAAACGATGTTTGTCAGCCTGTCTCTTTCAGGCAGTGAGTATATCTGGTTCAAGATGTCGCCGGCAGAGAGCTGTCCTTCGAATCCTTGTTTCCCTGTCTGGCAGAACAGGCAGTTCATTTTGCATCCCACCTGGCATGAGACACAGAGCGTTGCGCGTTCTCCGTCGGGTATGAAGACGGTCTCGACCGTTTTCCCGTTTTCTGTCGGGAAGAGATATTTTATTGTCCCGTCGGCAGATTTCTGGCAGTCAACAGGTTCTTTGCATCCTATGTCGCAGTGTTCAGCGAGTTTCTCCCTGTTGTTTTTCGAGATGTTTGTCATCTCGTCGAACGTTCTGACGTGTTTGACGTAAAGCCATTGCGCGATTTGTCCGCCGGTGAACTGGGGCATCCCGAGTTCTTTTGCAATGTCTTTCAGTTCGTCTTGCGTCCGTCCGATGAGCGTTTGTTTCATGTTTGCCATTCGTTTATTGAGGGTGTTGTGAAGTGTGTGTCAACGGTTTATGTCGAGGCATTTGTCGAGCAGTTGCGTAATGGCTTTCTTGTCCATTTTCTGTCCGATGAATACGAGTTTCTGCATTCTGTCTCCATAGACGGTGTCCCAGTCTCTCATCACTCCCGGGTTGTTGATGAGAAACTCGTGCAGTTCTTCTTGTGGCATAGTGGCATACCATTGTCCAGCGTTTCTCAGGCTGACTTGTTTTCCTGCCTGTTCAAAGACATAGCAGATGTCCTCTTCGCCTTTGAAATAGCATATTCCCTTTGCTCTGATGACCGACTTGGGCCATTCGCGAGCCACGAAATGGTCGAATTCCGTGAGCGAGAACGGCTCCCGTGCATAATAAACGAAAGTGCCGATGCCGTATTCTTCCGCCTCTCCCGTATCTTCGTTGTGGTGGCAGTGTCCGCATGTGCAGCCTTCGGGGTGGTCGTGATGATGATGCTCATGGCCGTGATGATG
>CALZMB010000097.1 GCA_945788485.1 uncultured bacterium
TGATGATACCACTCCTCCTGTCACGAAAATATAATGTGTCTCCATATTGTCTCTGTTTATTTGTTTAGTCGCTGTTGTTCGTAGTATGCCACAAAGGCTTTGTTGATCATCTTCATGCCGCCTGGGGTGGGGTAGTGTCCTGTGAAATACCAGTCTCCCGTATGGTCGGGGATGGCGTGGTGCAGCCCTTCGATGCTTTGGAACACCAGTTCGACAGGTGTTGTCACCTCTTTCGGCCTCAGCAGTTCCATCATCTTCACGTTCAGCTCGTCGGCGGTGAACGGCTCGTAGAGCATCCTGACAGGGTTTGTCATCTCATGCGCGGGTTTCGTCAGTTCTGCCTTGCAGGCGTCGTATGTCTCGTCTATGATGTCAGTCATGCCTCGTTGTTCGAGCAGCGCGATGCAAGCCTGGAAGGCGATGAAGTCGCCCATGCGGCTCATGTCTATGCCGTAGAAGTCCGGGTACCGTATTTGCGGCGCGGAGCTGACGATGACAATCTTCTTCGGGTGCAGGCGGTCGAGAATCTTTATGATGCTCTCGCGCAGCGTGGTGCCTCGCACGATGCTGTCGTCAATGACCACGAGGTTGTCCTCGTATGGTGTCAGCGAACCCATCGTGATGTCATAGACATGTGCCGCCATGTCGTTGCGCTCTCCGCTGTCAGAGATGAATGTCCTGAGTTTGATGTCTTTCGACACCACTTTCTCTGTCCTCACGTCCTGGCAGACGCTCTTCATGCCTTCCACCATGCCGAAGTACGCCACTTCGGCTGTGTTCGGTATGTATGAAAAGACGGTATGTTCCGTGTCGTTGTCTATGGCTTTTAGAATCGTGTCACGCAGCTGAAGGCCGAGCATTTTCCTCTCGCGGTATATGTCTCTGTCGTTTCCCCTGCTGAAATATATTCTCTCAAACGAGCAAGCGGCTTTCTCTCTTGCGGGCAGAATCTGTTTCATGACGACTTCGGCGTTCTGTTTCACGATGACCGCCTGTCCCGGCTGCAGCTCTTTTATGTCGTCACATTCGAGCGCGAATGTTGTCTGCAGCACGGGCCGCTCGCTTGCTATCGCCACAATCTCGTCGTCGTGGTAGTAGAAAGCGGGTCGTATGCCCCACGGGTCGCGCATGGAGAACATCTCTCCGCTGCCTGTCAGCCCGCATACGACATATCCTCCGTCGAAGTGTGTCATCGTTTTTTTCAGCACGTTGCTTATCAGGACATTCTTCTCTATATAGTCTGTGATTTCCGTGCCCTCAAATCCGTGCAGCTTGGCAATCTGGAAGTTGCGTTCCACCTCACGGTCAAGCCGGTGTCCCATCAGTTCGAGCATCGTGTATGTGTCGCTATACACTCGCGGACACTGTCCCTGGCGTGTCAGTTCTGCAAACACCTCGTCGATGTTCGTCATGTTGAAATTTCCGCACAGGCACAGGTTCTTCGCTCTCCAGTTGTTTCTTCTCAAGAAGGGATGCACATATTTCAGCCCTCCCTTCCCTGTAGTCGAATATCTGAGATGCCCCATATACATCTCTCCGATGAAGGGGTCTTTCTCGTGTTCGTTGTCGCAAAGCTGGTCGCGAATCTGTGATGAGATGGAGTTGAAGACTTTCGTTATGGCGTCTTTCCCCTCGGCTTTTTCCCTGAACATATATTCGTGTCCCGGTTCCTGCTCCAGTTTCACGCATGCCACTCCGGCCCCCTCTTGCCCCCTGTTGTGCTGTTTCTCCATCATGAGATAGAGTTTCCGCAGGGCATACTGGTTGGTGCCGTACTTGTTTTCGTAGTACTCCAGCGGCTTCAGCAATCTTATCATTGCGATGCCGCATTCATGTTTGATTTCTTCCATTTTACGGATGTTTATGTTGTGCAGCCTGTGTCAGGGCATAATATCAGAAATGTCTTTTGTCCTAAAGGTTGGTTCTGTAAATTAGCTTTGTCAGATTTTGAGATTGTTTTCGAGCTCAAATTGTAAGTTGAAGAAGGAGCGTAGCGGGCTACGTGACTGATGAGACTTGCAATTTGAACCGAAAAGAAGCCAAAAGATGACAAAACGTTAAACCATAATTATTAACCCTTTTAACGGAGGTAATTTATAGAACCAACCTAAACAAAAAAATCCGTATGCAAAGTTACGGATAATCCGTGAAAGCGGCAAAGGATATTGTCATTTGCATGTTTTTTTTTTCTGGCGATAACAAAAAGAAACGAAAATGTGGTTTAGTGTTGTTAAAAAACAAGAAATCCGCAAATACTACTTACACATTGTAATATTTGCGGATTCCGTTTTCTCCTTTATGCCGTAATTTATAGCTGTGTTCGCCCCAATGCAGTTTCGAGCACATCCTCAAGCCGGTTCATAGGCACGAGCACAGTCTTTATTCCCAGTCTCTTTGCAGTCTCTATGTTCTCTGCCGTGTCGTCGAAGTATATTGTATCAGCGGGTATGGCGCCCGTCTCTTCAAGCAGTGTGGCGAATATCCTCACGTCAGGCTTCGCCATCTGCATCTCGTACGAGAGGAAGAGTTTGTCGAAGCAGTCTTCCGGCCCGTAGCCCTTCCTGTTCATCTCCTTCACGGCATGTTGCCATGCGGTGTCGTAGATGTTGCTCAAGAGATAGACGTTGTGTGTCTTTTTCAGTTCGGTGATGGTCTGCAGGCGCGACAAGGGAATGTCGTCGAGCACGGCATCCATCGACCACAGTATCTCGTCGTCTGTCGCGTCGGGGCGGCAGAAGGGGCGGATGTCGCGGCAGAACTCCGCTTTCGTGCACAGTCCGTTGAGATAGGTCAGCATCGGCACTCGTATGTCGTCATTCGCTACGCAGCCGGCGAAATCGGGGAAGCCGACAGATTTCAGAGCCTCTGTGTCGCGCTCGATATTCAGGTTCATCACCACCCCCGCAAGGTCGAATATTATTGTTTTATGTTTCATGTTTGGTTGCAGCTCAGCATTATAGAGAGTATCGCGCTCCAATGTGCAATGGCGCCGAGAAGCACGAAGACATGCCAGATGGCATGGAAATGTTTCTTCTTGTCTTTCGCGAAGAAATATGTCCCGGCCGTGTAGAAGAAGCCTTCTGCAAGCAGCAGCAGCAGCGTTGTCGTCGCGAGGCGTTCATAGACAGGTTTCGCGATGAAGACGACGCTCCATCCCATGATGAGATAGAGGGCGAGCGAGAGGCGCGGGTATTTCCCCATGGCGACAATCTTATACACCGTCCCTCCGATGACGACAGCCCAGAGCAGCGCGAAAGTGAGCCATCCTGTCCATCCTCCGACGACGGCGATACATATCGGGGTGTAAGAGCAGGCTATCATGACATAGATGCTGATATGGTCGCATTTGCGCAGGATGTCTTTCGCGATGCCGGGTTTCAGCCAGTGGTATATCGTGCTCGACAGAAACATCAGGAACATCCCCACGATGAAGAAGAGCACACTCATGCACCACTGCCATCCCATGCTCACCGCCGGCCACACCATCCATATACATGACAGGGCGAAGACGACGCCGACGAGGTGGGTCCAGCGGTTGCCCGGCTCTTCTCTGAATATATGTGTCATAATGCCTTTGTTTTCTTTCTTTTTGCAAAATTAGTTATAAATATCCGGTTTTACAACTATTTCTGAGAAAAAATCATTAATTTTGCATTTTGTTAGGGCGGGGCACATGCTTCTTCTCTGCATCATGCCTATATATATAATAAGGTGTAATAGTTGACGAGTTGATTCTTTTAGTTTACTCGTTTACTCGTCAACTGAATAGTATCAACTTGTCAACTCGTCAACTAAAAGAACCAACTCGCCAACTACAAAACATCATGGACCTCAGTTTCGTCACCATAATCGATTTCATCGGCACTTTCGCCTTTGCCATCAGCGGCATACGCCTTGCGAGCGAGAAGAGCTTCGACCTCTTCGGCGCATTTATCGTGGGCATGGCGACAGCGTGCGGGGGCGGCACCTTGCGCGATGTCTTTCTCGGCCAAAGCCCGTTCTGGATGACACAATGGGTCTATCTCGCCATCACAGCCGTCGCCCTCGTCGCCTACATCTTCTTTCATAAGTTCATCAACCGCATCGCGCGCACCATGTTCACCTTCGACGCCGTCGGCCTGGCGCTGTTCACTGTCGTCGGCTTTCAGAAGACGCTCGATGCCGGCTTCTCTTTCTGGGCAGCGAACATCATGGGCATGATGACGGGCGCGGCGGGCGGCGTCATACGCGACATCCTCATCAACGAGGTGCCGCTCATCTTCCGGCGAGACATCTATGCTCTCGCATGTGCCGTCGGCGGCGTCATCTACACTCTCTCGCTCGTCTATGGCTTGTCCGACATCTTCGCCCAGTCGGCATGCGCCGTCTCTGTCATCTTTATTCGCATCTGCGCCGTGAAATATCATTGGCAACTGCCGATATTGAAAGAATAATCCCCCACACACTCTCTCACCGCAATGAAATATACCACTGTCATCTTTGACCTCGACGGCACTCTGCTCGACACGCTCCCCGATCTCGCGTCTGCCGCGAACTACGCCCTACGGCGTCATCATCTTCCAGAACACAGCATTGACGACATCCGCCGTTTCGTAGGCAACGGCATCCGCCGCCTCATCGAGCGCGCTGTGCCGCCCGGCGCGCCCGGAAGCCTGACAGACGATGTCTTCAGCACCTTCAAGCAATACTACGTCAGCCATTGCCAGCAGCTGACGCGCCCTTACGCCGGCATCCCCGAGGCACTGCAGGCCCTGCGTCAGGCAGGCGTGAAGATGGCCATCGTCAGCAACAAGCTGCAGCCTGCCGTTGACGTGCTGCATGAGATATGGTTCCGCGACACCGTCACTGTCGCCGTAGGCGAGCGCGAAGGCGTCTCGCGCAAGCCGGCGCGCGACATGATAGACATCGCCTGCGAGGGTCTGGGGTCTGATTTGTCCGATGCTGTCTATGTCGGCGATTCAGATGTTGACATAGCGACGGCACGCAACGTCTCCATACCCTGCATCTCTGTCACATGGGGCTTCCGTGACCGCGCGTTCCTCGTCGCTCATGGAGCGGCGTCACTTGCCGACACCGCGCAGGATGTAGTCGATGCCATACTGTCAGATTAGTCACTGCCTTCATTCCCACCCCTCTTCTTCCATGTACGAGATAATAAAGAACCTGCTCTACATGTACCGCCGCTCATGGCTCGCCAGCACGCTGAACATCATCGGGCTGACGCTGGCGTTGCTCACATTCTTCTGTTTCTGGAGCCGCCTGCAGAACACTCTCACGCGCGACACGTGCTTCGACGACTTCCGCAGCATCTATCGTCTTGAGGTTGAAAGCAACATCCTTGACGAAGACACCGTTTCGCGCGCCGTCATGCCCGTCGCCCTCGTGCCGCAGCTCGAACGTCTGCCCCATGTCTCTGCTGTCGGCGTTCTTGACGCTCACACCTCCGAAGCCACTGCCGTTGCCGGGACGAAGAAGATTCCTGCCCTGTATGTCGAGAATTTCGGCAACCGCTTCTCGTTCTGGAAGAAGGACATCTTTCTCGTCTCTGTCGATTCGCTGGCAGACAAGCCCAATGCCGTTGCTGTGCCGAAGAGCGTTGCCGTCAGCCTTTTCGGCACATACGATGTCGGCGGTAAGGAGCTCTCCGTCCGCACAAGCAGCTGCACGCAACGGTCTGTCATCGCGAAAGTGTATGACGACCTGCCCGACGACTGCTCGCTCCCCAACGCCATCTGCAACTGCGCCGACGCCGACATGAGCGAGACGGACAACTTCCGCTATCTCATCTACCTCCGCATACCGAATGCCGCCGACATCCCTCAGCTGCAGAAGATGATAGACATCATCTTCCTCCGGACCGTGGCTCCGGCATATTCCGAGAACCGCACCGTCTATGCGCGGTCACATCTGCAGCCCCTCCAGTCAGCCTATTTCTCCGGCACCGACGAGACGTCCGACCGTGGCAGCTACATCCTCGTCGTCATCATCTTCATGGCGTCGCAGCTTGTCCTCGCCCTCGCCTATATCAACTTCGCCACCGCGCCTGTGCGCGTGAAAGGCGTCAACACCCGCCGCATCATCGGAGCCACGACGCTGCGCCTGCGCGTCATGATGGTGGCAGAGAGCGTCGTCCTCGCCCTGTGCGCCTTCGCCTTCAGCATGGTTCTTGCATACATCATCGACAAGGCATGGCATATCGGCGTGTCGCCCGCACGCCACACATACATCGTCGCCTACACCTTCGCCGCCGCCCTCGTCATCGGCCTCTTCACGTCGATACGCCCCATGCTCTTCGCCACATCGGTGCGCCCGACGCTCGCGCTGAAAGGCTTGCCGCCCATCTCCGGAAAGGCACGCCGTCTGCGCATGATACGCATCGCCTTCCAGATTGTCACGTCGTTCGTCATCGTCGGCTTCATCGTTTCGCTCTGCTCCTTCTGGCTGCATGTCTATCAAGGCGACGGACGATACGAAAACGACAACGTGCTCACTGCCGCTCTCGGCACAGAGCAGGCGGTGGAGAAGAGCGCGGAGGTGGTCGGCAGGATACGCGACATCGACGGCGTGAAGTCTGTCAGCCTCTCCCGTTTCCGCCTCGGCGACCAGGACCGTTACATGCAATGGAGCCTGCAGTCTCTTTCTGACGACAGGAGCATGCTTGTCAGGGTGCTTCCCATAGACCACGACTTCCTCTCCACAATGGGCATCAAGGTCATACAGGGACGCGACTTCCTCCCCTCAGACACCCTGGCGTATATCGTCAGCAGCGACGTGATGAAGAAACACCCGTGGGTGAAACCGGGGCAGCCGCTGCTCGATGGCGACAAAGAGACAGGCGTGTATGAGGTTGTCGGGGTCTGCGAGAACCTGCGCATCGGCTCGCTTCGCCTCAACAACACCGAGGTCCCGTTCGTCTTCTTCCTTTCAGAGAACCACGCCGACACCGTCATGGGACTGTCGTGCATGCCCGTCCTGAACATCAGGCTGGCAGACGATTCGCCGCGCGCCGCCGACGATGTGATGCGCGACATCACAGACGCCTATAACAGCGTGGTGGCAGACGACGCCTGCTTCCGTCTCCAGCATCTGTACAGCGGTTATGCGCGGCTTTATTCCAACGAGCTGCGCTTCATGGCCGAAGTCTCCCTCATCGGTCTGGCGTATCTCATCGTCACCCTCATCGGGGTCTTCTGCCACACACTCTACGAACACGAGGCCCGCCGGCGCGAGATAGCCGTCCGCCGTGTCTTCGGCGCCACCTCGTCTCAGATTGTGCTGATGTCCGTCCGCCGGTATGTCTGGCTGCTGCTCGCCAGTTTCTGCGTCAGCCTGCCGCTCATCTTCTTCCTCTCAGATTTCGCTCTCTCAGAATACAAAGAACAGCCGTCACATCTCTGGCTCTCATATCTCATCAGCCTCGTCGTCGTCTCGGCGCTCACCCTTCTCACGGTGGCGGCAGAAAGCTGTATCTACGCCAAGACACGCCCCGTAAACCTTATGCGCAATGATTAGCTTAGAAAATATCCGCAAAGAATTCAGCAACCGGCAGGTCGTCAACGTCGCCCTTGACGGCGTGTGCCTGCATGTCGAGCGTGGAGAGTTTGTCTCCGTCATGGGTCCCTCGGGATGCGGTAAGACCACACTTCTCAATATCCTCGGGCTTCTCGATTCTCCCGACGAAGGACGCTACATCCTCAACGGCCGCGACGTCAGCATGCTCAACGACAAAGAATCCACCTTTCTGCGCCGTGGCGCCATCGGCTTCATATTCCAGTCGTTCAACCTCATCGACGAACTGACGGTTGAAGAGAATGTCGAGCTGCCTCTCTGTTATCTCAAGGTGCCGCGTGCAGAACGCAAGGAGATAGTGCGCGACGTGCTCCGCCGTATGTCGATGTCGCATCGTGCCGACTATTATCCCCTGCAGCTCTCCGGCGGACAGCAGCAGCGCGTCGCCATAGCGCGCGCCGTCGTCACCAACCCTCAGCTCATCATCGCCGACGAGCCGACGGGCAATCTCGATTCCAAGAACGGCAAAGAGGTGATGTCTCTCTTCAAGGAGCTGCACAACGCCGGCACGACAATCGTCATGGCCACCCACAACCAGCGCGACGCTTACGCAGCCGACCGCATCCTCCACCTCTTCGACGGCCAGGTCATCTCCCCGATGCTCTGACGCCTCCGCCCTTTGAATGCGCCTTTCAATTTATAATTTATAATTGCACATTCAGCAACGGCAATTATAAATTATTACTGTCCGCTAAACACAAGAATCCCCCTCCCAACTACTATGTCACAAAGAGTTGGGAGGGGGATTCTTGTGTTTAGCGGACTGTAAAAAAAAATATTCATAAGCCGAAAGATTTTGCAAAATCATGCCCATTCTGTGCCTTCATCTTAGCCCAAGTTTGATATCTTATTGGTCGTTATTTTTGCAAATCAGCGTTTTGTGATTT
>CALZMB010000098.1 GCA_945788485.1 uncultured bacterium
TTGCGTACACATTTAATTAACTCTAAATATGTCTACCTATATCAGTACAAGACATCGAACATGAAAAATCGGGCAAAAACAGGCGCGTAACGCTGTCTCTTTCTGTGCAAGAGAGGGAGATTCGGGGCAAAAAAACAGTTCCCTGCCGTCAGAGAAACACAGTGTCAGGTTTCTGTAACTTGCAGGGAACTGAATATCAATATAAAATGCTGAAGCGATGTCATATCGCAGCATGGCGTCAGATGAGGGGCATGCCCGCCTCTCGGCACTCCTGCCTCATGCTGTCGGGCCAGATGCTGGCTTGTATCTCTCCGATGTGCGCCTTGTGCAGCAGCACCATGCAGAGGCGGCTCTGTCCGATGCCTCCGCCGATGGAGAGCGGCAGCTTGCCGTCGAGCAGCTGGCGGTGGAAGAAGAGTTCGCGGCGGTCGTTCTTGTCTTCTATCTCAAGCTGTCTGAGCAGCGCATCCTTATCGACACGTATGCCCATTGACGACAGCTCGATTGAGCGCTGGAGGACGGGGTACCATATCAGTATGTCGCCGTTCAGGCCTACGAAGCCGTCCTCGTCAACGGTGCTCCAGTCGTCATAGTCCGGCGCGCGGCCGTCGTGCTTCTCGCCGTTGGACAGCTTCGCGCCGATGCCGATGACGAAGACCGCGCCGTATTTCTTGCACACCTCGTCTTCTCTCTCCTTCGGCGAGAGGTCGGGGTATTGCCGCAACAGCTCTTCGGCATGGACGAAGTGTATCGTCTCGGGCAGGAAAGGCTTCAGCTGCGGATACCACTCGCAGGCGAGATATTCTGTGCGGCGTATGGCGCCGTAGATGCGCTGCACTATCTCGCGAAGCGATTTCTGCGTGCGCTGCTCGGGGGTGATGACAGCCTCCCAGTCCCACTGATCGACATAGAGCGAATGCAGGTTGTCAAGTTCCTCGTCGGCACGGATGGCGTTCATGTCGGTGTAGATGCCGTAGCCGGGAGGGATATGGTCTTCGGCGAGTTTCATCCTCTTCCATTTGGCAAGCGAATGAACCACCTCGGCCTTCGCGTCGCCAAGTTCTTTAATGGGGAATGTCACGGCGCGCTCCACGCCGTTGAGGTCGTCGTTGATGCCAAGTCCTTTCAGGACAAAAAGAGGTGCGGTCACACGGCGCAGACGCAACTCTGTGCTGAGGTTCTGCTGGAAAAACTCTTTTATCAGTTTGATGCCCTGCTCTGTCTGCACACAGTCGAGAAGCGGACTGTAGCCTGCAGGTTTGATAAGTTTGCTCATATCTTATAAAATGTTCGGTATATGTTTCGTGAAAAACGCTGCAAAGTTATAACTTTTTATTGAATTGTGCAACTTTTGTAAGAAAAATCATCAAGTTTTCCTGCTTTTTATCTCTCAATCCGTGTTTTTTCTTACATATAGACAGAAACGGGGCGATATGATAAATGAAATAAAAGAGGTTAAAAGATGTGTAACAAAACGCTGATTCAGAATGTTTTTTCGTAACTTTGTCTTCTAAAGACTAAGTTACAGGAATGAAACTATCAGAACTACATACAGGCGAGACGGCTGTCATAGTGAAAGTCTATGGCCACGGGGGCTTCCGCAAACGCATCGTGGAGATGGGCTTTGTGAGGGGAAAGGAGATTACGGCATTGGAGAACGCGCCGCTGCGCGACCCCGTGAAATATCTCATCATGGGCTACGAGGTGTCGCTGAGGCGTGAAGAGGCAGAGCACATACAGGTGGTGACGATGGCAGAGGCGCTGCGCACGAGGGCGCTGGCGGATTCAAGGCAAGACTTCGCCGCCGTATGCCAGGACGACGACGAGATAATGACCGCCGCGGTGCAGAAACGGCGGCATCACATCAACGTGGCACTCGTGGGCAACCCGAACTGCGGCAAGACATCGCTCTTCAACTTTGTCTCAGGGGCGCACGAACGTGTAGGCAACTACTCGGGCGTCACGGTGGACGCGAAAGAAGGCATCGCGGAATTTGAGGGATATGAGTTCCACATCGTCGATCTGCCCGGGACATACTCTCTGTCTGCCTACAGCCCGGAAGAGATGTATGTCAGGAGACAAATCATAGAGAAGACGCCCGACGTCGTGCTGAACGTCCTGGACGCGTCGAACCTTGAGCGCAACCTGTATCTCACCACTCAACTCATCGACATGCACCTGCGCATGGTGTGCGCGCTGAACATGTTCGACGAGACAGAACGCCGCGGCGACCGCATAGACCACGAACGCCTGGGCCGCCTGCTCGCCGTGCCTATGATACCCACCGTCTTCAAGACGGGACGAGGAGTGGAACAGCTCTTCCGCACCATCATAGCCATCTATGAGGGGAAACTGAAAGAAGGGCACATACACATCAACCACGGCACATACATCGAACAGGGCATCGACGCGCTGAGAGAGAAGCTGCGCGCCGAAGAACGCGTGAAACGCCGCTATACGCCACGCTATCTCGCCATAAAACTGCTTGAGGGCGACGCCACAGCCACGGCGTTCGCGCAGACGCTGCCGTCGGCGAAGGACATCGCGGAG
The DNA here is from genome assembly GCA_945788485.1 of uncultured bacterium. GTDB lineage: Bacteria > Bacteroidota > Bacteroidia > Bacteroidales > Bacteroidaceae > Prevotella. Next base: position 2,551 of record CALZMB010000098.1, read on the forward strand.
ACGCGCGAGAAAGCCGCCGCCGTCATAGAGCGGGAACTGAAATGCGACCCCGAGACTGCCATCATGGACGCGAAATACGGCTTCATCAACGGCGCGCTGCAAGAGGCGGAATACGGCATAGGGACAAAGGAAGACACATACAAGGTGACACATCTCATTGACCATGTCATCACACACCGCTACATCGGATTCCCCATCTTCCTCTTCATCATCTTCATGATGTTCAACATCACATTCACCGTGGGCGAATATCCCATGCTGCTGATAGAGAAACTTGTCAGCCTCCTGTCGTCGGCACTCGCCGCGGCGATGCCCGACGGGCCGCTGAAAGACATGGTCATCGACGGCATATTGAGCGGCGTAGGCTCGGTCATCGTCTTCTTGCCGCAGATTCTCATCCTGTATGCCATCATCTCGTATATGGAAGATTCGGGATATATGGCGCGCGCCGCTTTCATCATGGACCGCCTGATGCACAAGATGGGGCTGCACGGCAAATCGTTCATACCGCTCATCATGGGATTCGGATGCAACGTGCCCGCCGTCATGGCGACACGCACGATAGAAAGCCCTCGCTCGCGCCTCATCACGATGCTCATCCTGCCTTTCATGTCATGCTCGGCAAGGCTGCCTATATATATAATGATAACGGGAATATTCTTCCCGCCGCGGCAACAGACCATAGCCCTCTTCGCGCTCTATGTGCTCGGCATAGCCGTCGCCGTGGTATCGAGCCGCCTCTTCGCGCGATTCCTCGTCAAAGGCGACGACACGCCCTTCGTCATGGAACTGCCGCCCTACCGTTTCCCTACAATGGCTGCCATAGCGCGGCACACATGGGAGAAAGGACGCGAGTATCTGAAGAAAATGGGCGGCATTATTCTCGTGGCATCCATCATAGTATGGGCTTTGGGCTACTACCCGCATAACCCGCAGCTCGAAAAACGCGAACAGCTCGAACAAAGCTATATCGGCAGAATAGGCAAGACAATAGAGCCGGTCTTCGCGCCGCTGGGCTTCAACTGGAAACTCGACATCAGCATACTCTCCGGCGTAGGCGCAAAAGAGATAGTGGCATCGACAACGGCGGTGCTCTACGGCGCTGACGCAGACGACAACGGAGACGGCGGCGAAAGCTCGGAAGGCATCACGGACATACGCCACGCGATGCTTGCCGACGGAATGACGGCAGCCACCGCCATGTCTTTCCTCGTCTTCGTGCTGCTCTATTTCCCCTGCATCGCGACAATAGTGGCGATAAGGCAAGAATCCGGCTCGTGGCGATGGGCGCTCTTCGCAGCAGCATACACCACACTGCTCGCATGGCTGCTCGCAGCAATCACTTATCAGATATTCTCTTAGTTGACAAGTAAACGAGTTGACAAGTTGATAGTTCAGTCAGCTCAAAACTCACCACTTAAAAACTATCAACTTGTCAACTCGTCAACTTGTTTACTCGTCAACTCATAAAAAATATATGCAAGAAACACTAACAATAATCATCGTAGCGATAGCCGCATTAGTTGCCGCAAGGCATCTCTACCGCTCGTTCACCGCTCCGTCATGCAACTGTCACAGCTGCAAGAAGAAAGGGAGCGGCAAAAGCTGCTGCCAAAAAGAACAAGACTGACAACATAGATTTTCATCCGTAATATGCAAGAAGAAAAACGACTGGCACAACTGCACGCAGCCCTGTCACAACGTCTCGACACGTGCAGTTCGGAAGGCACGCTGCACAAGATGCCTTCGCTGCTCACACATCCGTATTTCATGGACTATGTGACAATCATCGTATGCCATAAAGGCTCCATACGCCTGCTTGCCAACGGCTCGCCATACACCGTCTCTGACGGAGAGACAGCCTTCGTGTCAGAGAACGTACTGCTGCAGATTCTCGCCACTTCAGACAACCTCGAATACTCGCTGCTATGCTACCGCATCGCCCCCATACGCCACATACTCGGCAACACAGTGGTGATGATGCGCATCTACGACATGCAGAACACACTGCCGCTGCACATCGTGCCAACAGAGACCGACACAATCTTCCCGCTGTATATCAGCCTCATACAATCAGCACAATCAGCAACACTCTCCGCATACAGAGAGAACGAGAGGCAGCTGCTGCTCGTAAGCCTCACCTACCGCCTGTGCGACTTCTTCTCATCACACATACCTGAACGGCCGGAGATTCCGACAAGGATGATAGAAATATTCGGGAAACTCGTCTCGCTCATCGGACAGCATTTCCAGAAAGAACGCAAAGTTACATTCTATGCCGACAAACTATGTCTCTCTCCGAAATATCTCACGGCTCTCGTGAAGTCTGTCAGCGGCTACACCGTGCAGCAGCTCATCTTCAAAGCCATCGTCAGGCGAAGCATCTTCCTCATCAACTCTACAAGCAAGACGATACAGGAGATAGCCGACGAGCTGTCTTTCCCGAACGCCTCAGCTTTCGGCACATTCTTCAAAAAACAGACAGGCCACTCGCCAAAACACTACCGCCGGAAAACATCATGCACCTTCTGACATGAAGAGAAAGAAAAAAAGAGTTTCGGGTTGATTCCAAAAAGTTGACGAGTTGACAAGGAGTTCCCTTGAGCTTGCGAAAAAACAAGTAAACGAGTTAATAGTTTTTTTAGCTCATAGTACATACAACTTGTCAACTCGTCAACTTGTCAACTTGTCAACTTGTCAACTAAGGGAATCAGTCTTTTGTATAGAAATCCACAAGCTGCGTGATAGCCTGCCGGCATACGGGACAGAAGACGGGTGATTCGTTGGAGCGCATACGGCAGTCGGGAGTACCGCGATAGACACCCTTCAGCGAATAGCCCGCTCCCTCATAGACACCAATCTGTTCTGCGTCAGCCGCCTGACGTTTCTTCCCCCTGCTCCGTTTCCCGGACCGGGCTTCGGGCATAGGCGTAGGGACGGGTGTGCCGGCAGGGATGAGGTTCTCCCATTTGCCGTGGAAGTCTGCAAGGGTGGTGATGTTACGCTCCCAAGGCTCTACGTCGTGAGGATACATCGGTATCTGCTCCGCCTCGTAGGCATACTCGTCGGCAAGCCCGGCAAAACTGTGGCCGAACTCATGCACGACAACCTCCCTGTAGCGCGGATGGTGGGTGGAAGAGAGATTGTAGAAGTTGAGTATGCCGCCGCCGCCGTATTCTGCAGTGTTCACGAGAACGATGATATGCTCGTAGGGCAGGCCGGCGAGGGTGTTGTGCAGCTGCTTGATGTTGAGCGTGGTGAGATAGCGGTCGCTGTAGAATGTGGAGAAAGACGAACCGAGTGCCGTCGTCTTCCATTCGTGGCGCAAAGGGATGCTGGTGCCGCTGTCGGCTGACGGGCTCTCGACCGCAATGATGTTGAAGCGCGGACGGAGAGAGGCGAACGGTTCGTGAGAGAAGATGGCATCGACGGCGATGCGGGCATCCTCGATGAAGACGGGCATCTCGTCTTTCGTATATCCCTCCGCAACAAAGGCGATGCGGATGCAGCGTGCGGTGTCTGCCGCCGGCTGAAGAACGGTATAGGGAACCGCGGGACGGGGATGGCGGCGGATGAGTATGTCAGTGGGGACTACGGTATGGGTGAGCGAGGATGTCACCTGACGGCGGTTGTCCATGAGCTGCACCGTGACATCGACAGTGTCCTTGGGCATGGGGATGAGACAGACATTCTCGAACGAACGGCGAAGCTGCTGCGCCTCGGGATAGCTCTGCCACTCCTGAAAGAGGGTGCAGAACGACTGGCGATAGATGACCGTCGTGTCACGATGGTTGCGAACAATGACCTGACCGTTGCCCTCGACGGGAACGGAGGAGAGACGGCGGCGCTTGCCATACCAGCCGTCGAAAGACGAGAGGGCGTCAACGGCGATGCTCTGCTCAGTGGCGGTGCCGGAGAATGAATAGTCGAGACGCAGCGTCGCGTCGCGGAAACAGTCGCCGAACTCTTGTGCCATACAGCATGGCAACGATAGAGAGAAGATTACTAAAGAAAGGATAACGTATCTTGTGTCGTGTTTCATAACTGCTATAGAAAGAGGGTTTTCAGCAAGGTGATGATATAGGGACGCTGCCAGTCGGACAACTTGAGGCGTTGTCCGCCGTACTGCATGATGTCTATGTCGAGATGTATGACACCCACGGAGGTGTCAGCCGCATTGCGCCCGGACATCCGCTCGATGTTTTTCAGAACAGAGCGCAGGGCATGGAAAGGCAGCGAGGTGTAGCCGCGCATCATCGCATTGGCGAACGGCTGTGCAGAAGAGACTGCTATCGGGTCGGTGTCGATGACCGGTGTGGCATGGGCACCATACACAAAAGAAGACAGCCGGGAGATGGCTTCCGCCACCTTCCGCCTGCCTTCAGCGTTTGATCCGATAGACAAGATGATTTCATTCATCGGCAAAAGGAGAATCAATATGCCCGTGCGATGATGACACGGTGTTTTGCCGGTTTGCCGGAAACCATGTCGATGCCCGGTGTCTGCTCGTAGGCGAAGGGGACGCAGCGTATGGTGGCCTGGGTTTCTTCCTTTATCCTTGCCTCCGTCTCTTCTGTTCCGTCCCAGTGGCAGAGGAAGAAGCCGCCGTCTTTCACGCGCTGCTTGAACTCCTCGTAGTCTTCGCAGACATACACATGCTCGTCACGATAGCGGCGTGCCTTCTCGAAGATGTTTGCCTGGATGTCGTCAAGGAGACGATAGACATGGTCTGCAATGCCCTCGAAAGGCAGGGTCTCCTTCTCAAGTGTGTCGCGGCGCATCAGTTCGATGGTGCCGTTCTCTATGTCACGCGCCCCCATGGCGAGACGTACCGGCACTCCCTTCAGCTCATAGTCGGCGAACTTGAAGCCCGGACGGCGGTTGTCGGCATCGTCATATTTCACTGTCACGCCAAGCTGGCGCAGACGCCCGATGACAGGCTGAAGACGTTCCGTGACGGCGGCAAGCTGCTCCGGCTTGTTGGCGATAGGGATGATGACAACCTGTATCGGCGCAAGTTTCGGAGGAAGGACGAGACCGTTGTCGTCAGAGTGGGTCATGATAAGTGCACCGATAAGACGTGTCGAGACGCCCCATGACGTAGCCCATACATACTCCGGCTTGTTCTCCTTGTTGAGGAAGGTGACATCGAACGACTTTGCGAAGTTCTGTCCGAGGAAATGGCTGGTGCCAGACTGCAGAGCCTTGCCGTCCTGCATCATCGCCTCGATGGTGTAGGTGTCGAGGGCTCCGGCGAAGCGCTCGGTCTCTGACTTCACGCCCTGCAGCACCGGAACAGCCATGAAGCCCTCTGCAAACTCGGCATATACCTTCAGCATCTTCTGTGCCTCAGCCTCAGCCTCTTCGCGAGTGGCGTGGGCGGTGTGGCCCTCCTGCCAGAGGAACTCCGACGTGCGGAGGAACGGACGGGTGCGCATCTCCCAACGCATCACATTGCACCACTGGTTGCACATGAGAGGTAGGTCGCGGTAAGAGTGTATCCAGTTCTTGTATGTATTCCAGATGATGGTCTCTGACGTAGGACGCACTATAAGCTCTTCTTCAAGACGGGCATCAGGATCGACAACGACAGCATTGCCGTCGTCAGAGGATTTCAGACGATAGTGGGTGACAACGGCACATTCTTTTGCGAAACCCTTGACATGTTCTGCCTCGCGAGAGAGGAAAGACTTGGGGATGAGGAGCGGGAAATAGGCATTCTGGGCTCCCGTCTCCTTGAACATACGGTCCAGCTCGCGCTGCATCTTCTCCCAGATGGCGTAGCCGTAAGGCTTGATGACCATACATCCGCGCACAGCACTCTGTTCGGCGAGGTCGGCTTTCACAATGAGGTCGTTGTACCACTGACTGTAGTTCTCTGAACGTTTTGTCAGGTCTTT
>CALZMB010000099.1 GCA_945788485.1 uncultured bacterium
AACCTCATCAACTCCGGCTTCCGCCGCTGGAACGTGAACTTCAAGCTGCAGCAGTCGCTGACCCGCAACCTCACCCTCGACCTCAACGCACGCTACACGGAGATGCGCTTCAAGGGCAACCGCTACGACTATGCCACAAGCGCCTACACCTACAAGCCTATCGACGAGCCGTTCGGTTCAAACGACCCGACAGACCTCGGCATGGGTTCGGCATCGGCAGAAGACGCATACAACCCTGTTGACTGTATCAACGACGTGAACAACATCCGCGACGTCTATCGCCTCAACCTCAACTCCGGCCTGACATGGAAAGTTGTCAAGGGCCTGACGGCAAAGACCGAACTCCTCGTGGCACGCAACTGGAGCCAGACACAGACATACGACGGCGGACACACCGCAGGCGCCGGCTACAGCACGGCGAAGCTCACCAACGGCAACGGCTACAACGTGCGCTGGGACACCACACTCAGCTATGACGTGCAGGGTCTGGGCGAAAACCACAGCCTCAACGCCATGGTCGGCAACGAGGTGCTGGCAAGCAAGAGCAACAACAACGTCATCTACGGCGTGGGCTATCCTACGGAATGGAACATGGAGCAGGTGTTCGGCAACATCAACTTCTCTGACAAGGACAAGGGCATGGACTATGTGTCAAGCTCTATCGGCGTTCCGTCGCACACACTCTCATGGTTCGGACGTGTCAACTACTCATACCTCGGCCGCTACCTCGTCACAGCTACAATGCGTGCCGACGGTTCTTCAAAATTCTCGAAGGGCAACCAGTGGGGCTACTTCCCCGCAGCGGCAGTGGCATGGCGTCTCTCTGACGAACCGTTCATGGAAGGCGCACGCTCATGGCTCGACAACCTGAAGTTCCGCTTCTCTATCGGTACGTCAGGCAACGACGGCATCGACGATTCGGCATTCTACACCACATGGGTGCCAAGCTCTACCACCGTCAACGGCCAGACCGTGACGACATACAAGCCGGGCGCACTCCTCGGCAACCCTGACCTGACATGGGAGACAACGACATCACGCAACATCGGTATCGACTACAGCTTCTTCAACGGCAAGATCAACGGTGCCCTCGACTTCTACTGGAACTCTACGAAGGACTGTCTCATGCGTGTGCCTATCGACCCGACAGCAGGCGCAAGCTACTGGATGCAGAACGTGGCGAAGACATCAAACAAGGGTGTCGAACTCAGCCTCAACTACAACGCAGTGCGCACAAAGGACTTCGACCTCACCGTCGGCGTGACCTACAACTTCAACCACAACAACGTGGATGACCTCGCTGACGGCGTGCTCGCAAGCGCACACACCGGCTGGGGCTCTACGATGAGTATCCCTTACTACGACTACATCGTGAAGGAAGGCGAGCCTGTAGGCCTCATCCAGGGCTTCAACAGCCTCGGCTACTACACCGTTGACGACTTCAACGTGGTTGACGGCGTGTGGACACTGAAAGAAGGTGTCGCAGACACGAAGGTAGGCAACTGGGCAGGCGGCTCATACTACAACATCCCGAAGGGCCAGACAGCATTCCCCGGCGTGGCGAAATTCGAGGACACCGACGGTGACGGCACCGTGACGGAAGACGACGCGACAATCATCGGACGCGCACAGGCACAGCACACCGGCGGCTTCAACATCAACGCCCGCTACAAGAACATCGACTTCTCCGCAGGCTTCACATACCAGATTGGCGGCAAGGTGTATAACGCCAACGTCATGCACGACATGATGGGCAACAAGGACACAAGCCTCGGCTACAACCGCCTCGCAGAACTGAGCGACTGCTGGCAGATGTTCAATGTCAATGGCAACGGCGACCTCTACGCAGTGACAGACCCGACAGAGCTTGCCGCTCTCAATGCGGGCGCAAAGTATGCCCTGCCATACTCTGAGTACGGCATCGTAAGCTCTGAGTTTGTTGAGGACGCTTCATACCTCCGCCTGCAGACACTCACCATCGGCTACACACTGCCGAAGAGCCTGATAAAGAAAGCCGGGCTGTCAAACCTCCGCGTGTATTTCACCGGCGGCAACCTCTTCTGCCTGAAAGGCTATTCAGGCATCGACCCAGACGTGAACGTAGCTCCATCGGTGGACAGCAGCTACTCTGGCTTCCCGACACCGAACTACGACTACCACTCTTATCCAAAGGCTCGCACCTTCACATTCGGTATCAACGTCGCATTCTAAACAGAACAATTTAATAAGGAGAAAAACAAATGAAAAACAAGATATTGAACATCGCACTTGTAGGTGCCGCACTCATGGCAACAACATCATGTAGCGATTTCCTTGAGACGAAGTCTGTATCTACTGCCGACGGTGAGTTCGTGTTCTCTAACATGACAACCGCTCGCGCTGCCATGAACGGCGCATACAGCGAGTGGCACGGTGCCGTCAGCGCACACATCTTCGGCGACGGACTCTTCTACGCGCTCGACATAGCAGGTTCTGACATCATGCGTCACCCTGAGAAGTATGCCAACCAGCTCCCGCGCCACCAGCCAGAGACCTTCTATGAGGGCGGCGCAGCAGCAGGAACATACAACCCGGTGACATACGGCAAGGAAGCGCCGAGCAGCCCGTATGCCGTGCTCTTCTCTGTTGTCGGAAAGGCAAACGCCATAGCATCGGCAATAGAAGGAATGGACGGATATGCTGAGATGCAGAAGCAGACAGCGCCGTCAAACCTCTCGCAGCTCTACGGAGAGGCTGTCTGCCTGCGTGCAACCGCCTACCGCGAGCTCATCAAATACTACGGCGACGTGCCATACCAGTCCGTTTTCGGCGTAGCAGCAGGCTCGCTCGTATGCCGCGATTCAATCTATGACGTCATCATCAACGACGTGCAGCGTGTCGCGCCGCTCATGTACCCCGTGGGCAAAGACAACAAGAACTATTTCTCAAGCACTTACGCCTACGCCCTCATCGGCCGTCTCGCCCTCGAAGCAGCAGGCTACCAGACACGACGCGGAGACATGACATACGTTGACGGAGAAGGCAAGGCACTCACATTCGAGACACTCGGAACTGCCAACAACAACGCCACATACGGCCGCCGCGCAGACTGGCGCAACCTCTACGGCATTGCCAAGGAGGCTTACAAGAACTGTCTTGCCAACCTCGGCACATGTTCTTTCAGCGACAGCTACAGCACATTCTTCGACGAGCTGCACGCTGACGACAACGGCTTCGCTACGGAATCCATCTACGAAGAGCCGTTCTCACAGGGCGCAACAGGCAACGACCCGCGCTCATACTCGCTCGGCCGTCCGTCTTCAGGCGGTTCGTCAAAAGCTTATCCTTGCAAGGCTTACGGCCAGGGACGCATCAATCCGGCATTCTACTACGGCGTGTTCGACCCGAACGACGTTCGCCGCGACCTCAGCTGTACAGTAACAGGCTCTACCGGCAAGGGCTTCGAGAAGCTCATCAGCTTCAATCCTGGCTCAAAGTCTGACGGCGGCGGCATCTGCTGCAACAAGTTCGACGAGTGCCGTCAGCCTGTAGTCTGGACAGCCAACCAGCGCCGCTCAGGCATCAACGCTCCTTATCTCCGCCTCTCTGAGGTTTATCTCGGCTATGCTGAGGCATGCGCAATGACAGGCGACGAGGCAACAGCGAAGGAATATCTCGCAAAGATCCGCAACCGTGCATTCAACGGAAACGGCAATGTTGACGCATTCATCGCAAGCGAAGGCTCGCTCTTCAAGGCCATCATCGACGAGCGCGGATTCGAGTTTGCAGGCGAGGGCGACCGCCGCTGGACACTCATCCGCACCGGTCTCCTCCCTGAGAAGATCAGCGAGATAAAGAGCCTGACAGCTGCGATGATCAACGGCTTGAAGACAAACGGCTACTACACCTTCGCAAACGGCAACACCATCTCTAACGTGATATACACAAAGATGGTCGATCCGAAGAAGGAACTGGGCATGAAGTCTCGTCTTGTAGGGGCTTGCACAGACAAGAGCAACCCTGTCACCTTCCCTGGCTGGCGCGGCCAGAAGGACTGGGAGGATGTCAGCGGATTCACCGGCTACGCCTCAAACTCCAAGTCCAACCTCGCCATCAAGGGCCTCTTCGAGAAACTTTCTGACGCTGAGATTGCAGCACTGAAGGCTGACGGATATGCTGAAGCATCTTGGGGCAAGGACTTGGTAAAGAACGAGGCAGAGTATTCTGACTATCTCTTCTACGGCTATGACAGCGTGAAGGCTCCTATCTACCTCTTCCCGTTCTCACCGAACGTGATGTCAACAGGCGGCTTCACTAACGGCTACGGCTTCGCAAACAATTGATTCAGACATCCCTCCAGTCACTGACGGGACAGAAAAATAAAAACAGGCATCCCTGCCACGCCAAGCGTAGCAGGGATGCCTTGTTTATATATATGTGCAAACTGTCGTCCGCACATCCAAAACCAACACAAATGTTCGGTTCTCTTCGATGTAGTCGAAGAGCTTAACCACCGCAACGGTCCTGTTCTCTTCGACTTGGTCGAAGAGCTGCAAAAACATAGAGAAAATACTGCTTAAAGGGTATGGGCATAAAAAAAGGGACTGCGCTCAGTCCCAATCTTTGTTAACCTTAAATCTAATACTATGAAAAACACGGTGCAAAGGTAAAGATAAATACCCACACCTGCAAGTTTTTCATGCAAAAACTTACGTTGTATGCTTAATTATTGATTTAAATCACAAACAAGAACGCTTTTTCAGCCAAAACGGCTAAATACACCTCAGTAGCCAAAGCGCCTCACAAGGCTGTGCGGACAAGCCTTTTCACTCGTCCGCATCAGCCTCGCCTTCAGCGGCAGACGCCTTCTCAGCATGATACTGCCTGAACTCAGAAGGCGACATGCCGGTATGTTTCTTGAAACACTTCCCGAAATATTTCGGGTCAGAGAAGCCTACCTTGTACGCTATCTGAGAGACTGGGAGATGAGATTGCGCCACAAGATCCTCGGCACGCTGCATACGGACGTGGCGTATGAAATCGTTCGGCGTCATGTCAGCGATACGCTTGATGCGGGCATAGAGAGCAGAACGACCTACATTAAGACTGCGAGCCAAATCCTCAACCTTAAGGTCTGAGTTGTCAAGATGCTCCTCTATATATTTCAGGATATGGTCCATCGTCTCCTTGTCCTCGTCGATAATCTCCGGCTTCTGCAACAGGAAACGCACCTTGCCTGCTTCCGCCTGCTCTGTAGCCTCTTCTTGCATCTCCACTTTCTTGCGCCGCATATAATAGTAGATGGCGTATGCTATCGCTCCGGAAATGAGAAGAAGCATAATGAGCTGCCCCCACCAGCTCTCCATGAAAGTAGGCTGGGCATAGATATGCAAGGCACGCGTGTTGTCCATCCACACGCCGTCGCTGTTCGTGCTGCGGACGTAGAGCGTGTGGGAGCCGGCTGGAAAACCGTTGAACGTCACACTGTTCGTGCCATCGCGGGTGTAGAGCCACTGCTGATGTTCGTCGTCCGGGTCGCCGTCCAGCATATAGGCATAGCGTATGTTGCGGTTGTCGGTGTAGTCAAGGGCGGAGAAAGACACGGTAAACGTGCGTTTATCGACATCGACATGAAGACGTCCGGTGTTGAGAATTGGCTGAGGAGCAAGGTTGTCAGCGTAATCGATGGAAGTAAAGACGACAGTAGGCTGATAGCTGCTCTTCAACATCAGGCGCGGAAGGAAGCTGAGATAGCCGCCCTCGGTGCCTATGAAGATACGGTCGGTGGCGGCGTTATGACAAGGCAACGCCTCGCTGATGTTGACATCCCCAAGCTCCTCGGCACCGAACTCCTGAATGACATTTGTCTTGTGGTCGAGGCGCGAGATGCGCGATTCGCCGACAATCCACAAGTCGTCGCTGTTGTCAACGACAAGAGAGTAGATGGTCTGGATGGAACGCGTGTTCACAGCAGTGAAACGTATATCGTCTCTCAACACCTCTTTCGAAGACGTCTGCTGCAGCCCGCCGCCGATGGTGGCGACATACACCCTGCCGTCTTGCGTAGCACAACACTGCATCACCTCGCTGCTGAACAACGAGCTGGAGTCGTCGTCAAGATGTCGCGAGACAAAGAACTTCACCTTGCGGTAGTCGCTGAAACGGTCGCTGAACGTGACAAGGCCAGTGTTTGACGCCAGAAGCACATTGCCTTCACGGGTGACGGCGATGCGGCGGAGCTCCTTGAAACGTTCTGTGTCGAAGCCCTTCAACTCATTGCCACTGTGTATAAAACGCATCTTCCCGTCGCGCGGCGATTCGTCTATGATGTTCAATCCGCCACCGTAGGTCGCGACAAGCAATCTGCCACGGCTGTCTTCCTTGATGTCGTAGATGCGGTTGCTGCTGATGGAATACGGGTCGGCTGCATCGTGATGGAACACCGTCTGCCTGCCCGACAAGTCACGCATAATCAGCCCGTCGCCTTTCGTGCCTATCCAAAGCCTGCCCTTACGGTCTGAATGGAGGGCATAGACATTGCTGGCGATGCGTTCAGACGACAGAAGGTTGAGGCGGTTGTCATAAACCATGAACTTACCGTCGTAGCTGCCGGTGATGATATTGCCGTCGGCTGAAGGCACCTGAAGGATGGCGCGGGTGTCGATAGCGTCGTTACGGTCAACACGGTCAACATTGTTGTGGTAGAAGCTAATGAGCGAGAGGTTGTGCGAACAACCTAACCACAGGTTCCCCTGGACATCGCTGTAGTAGCGGCGGATGCGAGGGACATACTTGCTGTTGCTGTACGAAGGGCGCAAAGGATGCGGCACAAGACAACGCTTTCGCTCATCATAATAAGAGAAAGTGCCGCCGTTGGGGACTGTCCATACCGTGTGACGTTTGTCCTCATGGAAAAGGGGGCACTCTGAATGCGTCTCCCACAGATCGTTATCCAACTGGGCGTCTAACCACAACGGCTCGAAGGTGGAGGCATCGACCATCGTCACGCCCGGACCGTTGTTGAAACACCACAAACGGCCTTGTGAATCACAGAACATCTGATCGATAGACGCGACGGGATTGGAAGGGTTCTGTATGCTGACAAGACGCTCGTCGCCGTTGCGGACATCATAGAAAAGCAGGCCCACGTCAGTGGCGAGAGCGATGACATTACCCTTCACGACGGCGCACTCATTAATGCGCTGTATCTTGCTCTGGAGATTTGCCATGGCAATCTTCTGACCATACAGGCAGCCCAGCCTGCCAAACGGAGAGACGAACCATACGCCGCCGCCAACCTCAAGCACATAGTCAAAAGGCTCATCGCTCAGCTTCTTCTCGCCGTTGAGATATAAGCCCTTAGAGGTGAAACACCACTCGTTGCCCGCCTTGTCGAGCGACACCTTGTTCAAATGCCCCTGAAGACGGAAGTGCTGGATGGCGTTATCTGATACGGAGAGGAGGCTGTCTGTGACGCGGAAATGATCGACATCCCTGCCCGCAAGCCACGAATGGCCGTTCTCAAGAGGGTATATCTTGCGCAGGCGGAACGGCTTGGACACGCCGCCAGACTTCTCCTGCCCGGGCAAAGCCGGGTTTATCTTCTCAAAACTGCATTTCTTGCTGTCGAAAAGAAAAATCTCGTTGGTGTAAGCCTCGGTCCACAGATTGCCCTGTATGCCTGACACGAGATATTTAATATGGTTGGTTGGAAGGAGATTCTTGCCCGGGACATTGCGGAACGTGGTGAAACGATAACCGTCAAAACAGGTCAGGCCGTTCCAAGACGTAATCCACAGAAGATTGTCGGTGGATTGCGTGATGCCTGAGATGAAACCGGCAGGCAGACCGTCCTCCGTGCCGTAGGTATGCACCTTGCAGCGCGGCTGCGAGAAAGTCATGCTGCTGGAAAAAGTGAAGAACATCGCAATAGCTGTCGCTTTCAGATTCATGGCGAATGAGTGTAGTGTTTACAGAATGATTTTGAATTTGTCTTATTTGTCAAATAAAGACTTGATGCAGCAAAAGTACAAAAAAGAATTTACATCTGCAACAATTAGGCACAGATTTATGCCGACTTTGTTCGTTTTTCCGCAAATTACCGTTACTTTACGGCAAACGTACAGACAGAAGGAAAAAGGCAACAGACAGAAGGAAAACACAAAGAAAAACAGCAATATAAACAGGAAAAAATTCAGTATGTTTGAATAATCGTTAAACTATTTTACAATTACTCAGAAAAGATGTTAATATATAAACAAATTGTGAGACTATTATTATATAAATGAGTAACTTTGCAGACGAAAACCGCCTTATGACCAGTGGTTTTCAACCAAAGGATTAATCACAAAAAAGAAATCAAACATAATTATAAATAATTTTTTAAAGGTATGAAAATGAAAAACGTGTTTTTGATGGCTGCTTT
>CALZMB010000100.1 GCA_945788485.1 uncultured bacterium
CGCCTTGAAGATGATGGATGCCTTCTGAAAGAAGGTGGTGCCATGCTTCCGATTTGGGCGTTAAGAGCTTGCTCTTATAAGACCAAAGCGGAAGCATGGCACCAGGGCTTTGCCCCATCATCTTCAAGGGGTTTTCCCGGTTTTTGTCAATCCTCGTTGTCACTGTTGTCGTGAAAAAATCTGCGGCATCAACGTTGTCCTCGTTGTCACTGTTGTCGTGAAAAAAAATCGTCAACTTAAAAAAAACAATACATTGACCACCTACATCCACCTGCTGGCAGAAGACCTGCTGCGCCGCTTCGGCACCGACATGTCGCGCGTCGCCGTCGTGTTCCCCAACAAACGCGCGTCGCTCTTCCTCAACCAGGAGCTCGCCCTCCTTGCACATCAGAGACACAACGGCTCGCCGCTGTGGAGCCCGGCGTATGTCACCATCAGCGACCTTTTCCGGCAGCACTCCACCCTCACCGTCGCCGACGACATCCTCCTCGTCTGCCGCCTCTACGACATCTTCAGCCGCCACACCGCGTTCGGCACAGAGACGCTCGACCATTTCTTCTCCTGGGGCACGCTCCTCCTCGCCGATTTCGACGACCTCGACAAAAACATGGCAGACGCCTCTAAAGTCTTCAGCATCGTCTCCGACCTCCACGCCCTTGACAACGCCGACTATCTCACAGATGAGCAGGCGGCGGCGCTGAGACAGTTCTTCAGCGCGTTCAGCGATAACCAGACATCCCTCATGCAGCAGAAGTTCCTGCAGCTCTGGAACCGCCTCTACGACATCTACCGCCTCTTCAAAGAGAGCCTGCGCGCCGACGGCATGGCATACGAGGGGATGCTCTACCGCGACGTCGCCGACGACGACAGCATCACCTTCACGTTCGACACCTACTGCTTCGTCGGCTTCAACATGCTCCAGCAGGTTGAGCGGCGGCTCTTCTCGCGCCTGAAGACGATGCCGCCCGCCGAAGGCAGCAGCCAGCCCCGCGCACTCTTCTATTGGGACTACGACGACTACTACCTCTCGCCGCGCCACGAAGCGGGGCATTTCATAAAACAATATCTCAGCCTCTTCCCCGACGCCCTGCAGCAGCAGGCAGCTCCCGGTGCGCCGACCGACAACCTCATCCGCACGAAGAAGGATGCCGCCATCACCTACGCCGCCGCCACCACCGAGACGCTCCAGGCGCGCTACGTCCACGACTGGCTGCTTGAACGCGACCGCTGGAAAGCCGGGGCGCGCACCGCCATCGTCCTCTGCGACGAGAGCCTCCTCCAGACCGTCGTGCGCTCGCTGCCCGCCGAGGCAGAGAAAGTGAACATCACCACCGGCTTCCCCCTCGCCCAGACACCCGCCGCCACCCTCGTCCGCCAGCTCATCGAGCTGCACACGCAAGGGCGCGTCGCAGGCAGCGACACCTGGCGCGTCAGGTTCGTCGCCCCCCTGCTCATACACCCCTACATACGCCTTATAGCCCCGGAGACAGCCTCGCTCATGCAGGCTCTACGGCAAAGACACGCCGCCATGCCGTCAACAGACGAGCTGTGCGTCTCCGACACCCTCCGCCTCGTCTTCTGCGACCTCGACAGCATGCCGCTTGATGAAGGCGAAGTCGGCGGCACGCCACAGGCCGGGCAGAACATCCGGCTCTGCGCCTGCCTCCTCCGCATCGTACGCCATATCGCCGCCATGCCGCAGCTGCCGCCCTTAGACAGCGAATCCCTCTTCCGCGTCTATCAGATTCTGCAACGCCTGCTGCATCTCTCAGCCGACGGGCCCCTCGACGTTGACATCGCCACGTTCCGCCGCCTGCTCATACAGATAATCTCCTCAGCCGCCGTCCCCTATCACGGCGAGCCGGTAGAAGGCATACAGATCATGGGCGTGTTAGAGACCCGCTGCCTCGACTTCGAGCACATCCTCATCCTCTCCGCCAACGAGGGCAACATGCCGAAAGGCGTGGGCGACGCATCGTTCATCCCCCACAGCGTCAGGCACGCCTACGGCATGACGACAGTAGAGCACAAGGTGGGCATCTACTCTTACTATTTCCACCGCCTGCTGCAACGCGCCGCCGATGTCACCATCACCTTCAACACATCCACGCAAGGCACGTCAACGGGCGAGATGTCGCGCTTCATGCTGCAGCTCATGGCAGAAAGCCCGCTCCGCATCCGCCGCCTCACTCTCTCATGCGGCGAGACGCTGCCCGCAAGCCGCGCCGTGACGATAGAGAAAGACGAGACCGTGATGCGCCAGCTCGAGAAGAAGCTCGCCGGCGGCAAAGCCCTCGCCCCCACGTCGTTCGCCGTCTATCTGCGCTGCCCCGCCGCCTACTACTATCAGCACGTCGCCAACCTGCGCGAGCCGGACGACAACGATGCCGACGAGATAGACAGCCGCCTCTTCGGCACTCTCTTCCACACCGCCGCCGATCTGCTCTACAACGACATCAAGACCGCCGACAACACCCTGCACGCCGACGCCATGCGCCGTCTCGTCAACACCCCCGCCCTCCTCGAAAGATACGTTGACAAGGCTTTCATGCAAGATCTCTTCCGCCACGACGGCAGCCGGCAGCAGCCCAAGCCCGCATACAACGGCCTGCAGCTCATCAACCGCCGCGTCATCCTGCGGCTCCTGAGAGACATGCTCTGCCACGACATACGCCACACCCCCTTCACGCTCATCGGCACAGAGCGGAAGGTATGCCGCGGCATAGACGTGAACATCAACGGCAAGATGCGCACTGTCAAAATCGGCGGCATCATCGACCGCCTCGACAGCACGCTCCACGACGACACGCCCGTCCTGCGCGTCATCGACTACAAGACAGGCTTCAACACGCAAGGCAAGATGCCCAGTGCAAGAGACATCTTCAACCCAGAGTTCATGAAAAGCCATTCTGACTATTATCTGCAGACCTTCCTCTACAGCATCATAGTCCGGCACTCCGACACCCTCAACCCCCTGCGCCTGCCCGTCTCCCCCCAGCTGCTCTTCGTGCAAAAGACGCGCAACCAGGGCTATACGCCTGTCCTGCACATCGGCGACAAGCCGGTATGGGACATTGCAGAACATGAGGACGAATACCTCGCCGCCCTCTCTGCCCTCATCTCCGAAATCTTCAGCCCCGGCACTCCCTTCACCGCGTCGCCGAGCGACGCCAACTGCAAATATTGCAGCTTCAAAGACCTGTGCCAAAACAATTTATAGTTTATAATTTATAATTTACAATTCGCAAATCAAAAAAATGCCCGAGGAACAAAAGTAACAAGTAACAAAAGTAACAAATCACAGCTGACAAGGTTATTTTCACGACAACAGTGACAACGAGGACAACACTTGAATTGTCTGAGGCTGTTCATGTTGTCTCCGTTGCCGTGATTTATCACGGGCGCAGTCAGCCAAGCATAAACGTTGTCGTTGTTGTCACTGTTGTCGTGAAAATAAACTTGTCAGCTATAATTTGTGAATTTTGTGAACTGTGAATTTTGTTACTCGGGCATTTTTCGTTTTGTCCGTGCGCGGCTTATTCTGCCGTTCAGAAATTCTCTCGCCTGTAGAACCGCATGAGGAAATCGATGTCTTTGCGTTTCTCTTCTGGTGTGCTGTTCTGCGGCAGGATGCCACTGTCGTAGATGTCGGGCAGGAGGTTGTGGTCGAGCATATAGTTGACGGCGTTTGCCGTGACGCCCTCTGCATAGAGGATTTCGTCGGCGGCGTGTCGTGCTTCGTCTTTGTCGTAGTAGGGGTTGGTGGGTTCGGCGATGCACTGTGTGTATCCGTAGAACATCTGCAGGCAGTCTTCCGGCTCTTCTGTGTCGATGAAGAGTGCGGGGCGGTTGTCGTATTCTGTGCCGATGAAATCGAGTGTCTCGCGTTTGAAGCGCATTTTCTCTGCCAAGAAATCTTTCAGCTCTTTTTTGTCGGCGAAAAAGAGGAGGCGTTTCCCGCCGGTGCATTTCAGCATCATGTCGGCGGTGAAGGTTTTCTGTCCGGGCTTAGGGCTTTTGGGGTGTTCTTTGCAAGATTCTTCCCATTGCTTTTCTGTAGCCGCTAACGGCACGACGATGCCGTTGAGATTCCATTCGCCGTGGTATGAGACGAATGATGGGGCAAAGAAGACGTTGAGGTCTTCTGTGTTTTCTTCGGGGAGGTTGAGCGTTTCGGGGTCAATCTCTATCAGCCTGCCGTCGGCTCTTCTCAGTCTGAGCCGTTCTGCGCCGGCGCGGTTTCTCTTGAACGTGAAGAGGGGTGAGGTGTTTTCTTTCTTGTACATGGCGGGGGATAATGCCTCTATCGCAGCGACGCGGGCTGCGGGCTGGGGCATGTCTTTCGTGCGCATGATTGCGGCGAGATAGTCTTTCGGGTAGAGGGCGAGGTGCCCGGTTCGGTATCTGACGCTGCATATTGACGACGCATAATACAATGCCATGTCGAAGGGGAAGTCGCCGAATTCTGTCTCGTCAGCCAATTGTTGAAATTCTTCGACTGCTTCTGCGAAGAGGTCTTGCCGGGATGTCTCTCTTGTGAGGTATGCTTTCATGAAGATCCATCCTAAGGCAGAGCGCATTTGGTAGAATCCTCCTGCGGCGTCTTTGAGCATCGTTTCTATGCTCTCTTTGAGCTGGAGGTTGACGGGCGCTTCTTCAAAGGCGGCGTCGAGGATGGCGAAGGCGGCGGCTGTCATGATGTCGAGAATGTGCGAATCGGGACAGATGATGTCTTCTGTCAGTTCGCCGAACACTGTCCAGATGATGAATTTCACGGCGTCGCGGCTTGGTTCGTCGGGGAAATATTCTTCTTCGTCATGGAAGAGGGGGACGGGATGGCCGTACATCTCTTGGCAGAGTTGTGAGAAGGAGTGCCACACGCCGCTGTCTGCCACTATGTCTTCGAAATAGTTGGTCAGCATGATGGCTGCGCCGCGCGTCACGTCGTCTATCTCCATGTCGTCGGGCAGGTTCAGTGCATTGAATGTTTTCAGCAGGCGGTTTGCCAGATGGTGATAGTATTGGTCTGTCGGAGACGGGATGGCGTGGGGATGCCAGCCGCGTATGTCTTTTATCAGTATTTTTCCGGGGGGCATTGTTTTTTAAGTTTACGAGGATTTTGCGTAGTTGACGAGTTGATGGTAATTGAGTTGAGAAGTTCAGCCTGGAAGGCTGTACAAATCTCGCTTTGTAAAGCCCTCCAGGCTTTGTGCGCGCCACCTCGAATCCGACACGCATTATTCGCAAGCTCAAGGAGGCTCGTCAACTAAAAAGAAAAATCATTGATGTTGTTCGCGCAGGAGGTCGTTGACGGTCTTCACGGGGTTGAAGGTGCCGAGGGGGACTTCGACGAAGACGGTGTTCCAGTCGGACATGGCTCCGTTCCACAGTCCGGGGAGTTCGAGGGCTTGCAGCTCTTTTCCTCCTTTGGACTTCTGCGAGATGAAGCCGGTGGCGGGATCTACATAGTCGGGGAGGTTGAAGGCGTTGCCTTGATAGTCTTTCACGGCGCAGACGAGGTCAACGGGGTTGAAGTGCGTGCCGTGTGTGAAATAGTGGATGTATGTCTCGTTGCTCTTGTCTATCTGGGACGATTCGAGAATCTGGGGCGAGTAGGTGTTGTCGGCGTTGTAGGCGAGGAAGGGTCCGCCGCCCGGCTCGCCAACGTTCTTCACCATGCCGGCGACACGCATCGGGCGGTTGAGTTTCTTGCGGAGGTAGATGACGAGTTCGGCGTCTTCCAGGTCTTTGATGTCAGGTTTGCGGCAGCACAGCTCGTCTTGCAGGAACTTGATGATTTCGAGCAGTTTCTCATGGTCGTAGTTTCCGGAATCGAGCAGTCGGAGATAGCCGAAGGCTTTCTGCTGCAGGTGTACAAGCAGTCCGGCGATGATTTGCTTCCATTCTGTCGTCTCGGGTTTGAGGCGGTCTGGCACGACGTTGTCGATGTTCTTGACGAAGATGATGTCGGCGTCTATCTCGTTGAGGTTCTCTATGAGTGCGCCGTGTCCTCCGGGGCGGAAGAGGAGTGAGCCGTCGGCGTTGCGGAAGGGCGTGCCGTCGGGGTTGGCTGCCACGGTGTCGGTGGATGGTTTCTGCTCAGAGAACGAGATGTCGTATGTGACGCCGTATTTCTCTGCGTAAACGGCTTGTTTCTCTGCCACCTTCGCCTTGAAATGCGGGAGATGCTCGTGCGAGACGGTGAAGTGCACATACGCCTTGCCTCCTGACGCGGCGTAGAGCGCGCCCTCGACAAGATGTTCTTCCATCGGTGTGCGCGCGCCCTCGCCGTAGTTGTGGAAGAGGAGCATGCCTTTCGGCAGCTGTCCGTAGTTCAGCCCGTCTTCTGCGAGCATGGCGCGGGCGATGGTCTTGTACGCCCCTTCTGCCATGAGGGCGGGGATGTCTTTGCCGGTCTGCCGCTGAAGCGCGTCGTTCAGCGCGCCGTAGAACGCGAAGCGTGTGATGTTGTCGAAATATTGTTTCTCGAAGGCTGTTGTGGGCACGTCATAATCTGCATCGACAAACGCGAACATGTCTTTGAACATTCGTGACGCGGCGCCGGATGCGGGGACGAACTTCACGACGGTCTTTCCCGCCGCCTTGTAGGCGTCCCATTCTGCCTTATAGGCGGCTGCCTCGGCGGCTGTCGGCGCCACGATGCCTTTGCCGATGGATGCCGGACCTTCGAGCCGAAGAAATGGGAATCCGGTTTTGAACTCGTCGAGCTGATGTTGCAGTGTCTCGACGCTGATGCCTTTCGCTGCGAGCTGCAGCAGGTCTTTCTCTGATAGTGTCATGGCTGATTTAGTTAGTTCGGTATATAAATGTATAATTAAGTTTCTTGTCTGCAAAATTAGTTATTTTATTTTAAAGGCAGGGACTTTTACGGATGTTTTTGCACGGAAGACAACATATTTTTATATTTTTGCATCGTTTTTGTAAACGATTGTGTAAAAAAGAAAGACCAAAACAACAAGATGCGCCATGAACGGGAACAAGATTTTTTCGGATATAGGACATGCGGAGCTGGATGCTCTGCTTGACTCTCTTCAAGGGAAAACACATGAGTTCATAACCTCTGACGACATGTCTCTCCTCCGCTCGCTTCTGCACAACGCGACAGAGGAGGGGAAGGGTCAGCGCGACGTGTTCGGCATGAACACCGTCGTGCGCTCGCTCTCTGCCGCCGCCATTGCCATCGACGAGACGGGGCTGAAGCGCGACGGGCTGCTCGCCATACTGCTGCATCCATGCGTCGTCAGCGGGAGGACGGACACGGGCGAGGCGGCGCGTCTCTTCGGCGACGGCGTGGCGCGCATCATCGCGGGGCTGATAAAGGTGCAGTCGCTCTATGACAAGACGCCTGCCATCGGCAGCGAGAACTTCCGCAACCTGCTGCTCTCGTTCGCCGAGGACATGCGCGTGATTCTGATCATGATAGCCGACCGCGTCAGCCTGATGCGGGAGCTGAAAGACTGCCCTGACGAAGAGGCGGTGCGCAAAGCCGCCGAAGAGGCGAGCTATCTCTACGCCCCGCTGGCTCACAAGCTGGGCCTCTACCGCCTGAAGTCGGAGCTTGAAGACCTCTCGCTGAAATATCTCGAACATGACGCCTACTATCACATAAAGGAGAAGCTCAACGCGACGAAACAGGCGCGCGACGCGTACATCAAGCAGTTCATCATACCGATAAAGGAGAACCTCGAACGGCAGGGGCTAACATTCCATATCAAGGGGCGCACAAAATCGATACACAGCATCTGGCAGAAGATGAAGAAGCAGAAATGTCCCTTCGAGGGCGTCTATGACCTCTTCGCCATACGCATCATCATCGACGCGAAGCCCGAGCGGGAGAAGATTGAGTGCTGGCAGGCCTACTCTGTCGTCACGGACATGTATCAGCCCAACCCGAAGCGTCTGCGCGACTGGCTCAGCGTGCCGAAGTCTAACGGCTACGAATCGCTGCACATCACCGTGCTCGGACCGGAGCAGAAATGGGTGGAGGTGCAGATACGCACCGAACGCATGGACGACATCGCGGAACACGGCCTCGCCGCACACTGGAGATACAAGGGCGTGAAAGCGTCGGACAGCGGCATCGACGAATGGCTCGCAGCCATCAGGGCGGCGATGGAGGCCGGCGACGACCTGGAGGTGATGGACAACTTCAGGACATCGCTCTACGAGAAAGAGATATACGTCTTCACGCCGAAAGGCGACATACAGAAGCTGGCGGCGGGTGCCACGGTGCTCGACTTCGCGTTCCACATCCACTCGAAAGTGGGATGCCAATGCACGGGGGCGAAGGTGAACG
>CALZMB010000101.1 GCA_945788485.1 uncultured bacterium
CCATAATGTAGCTTCAGACAGGCAATAGACGAGGCATCGCTGCCGTTGTGTAAGTTTTTCAAAATTCTTCAGTCTGTATCGTAGTATCTGTATGTCTGCAAATCTTTCCATATTTTTATTAGTTGACAAGTTGACGAGTTGACGTGTTGACGAGTTGATAGTATTTTCAGTTGACGGGTATAGAAGGGTTACATATCAAAATTGAGGAGTTCGAACGCGTCGTCGTCTTTCGATGCCACGTTCTTTCTGTATTCTTTGGGCTTGACACCTGTATATTTCTCGAAAGCGGAATAGAAGCTCTGCCTGTTAGCGAAGCCCGCCGAGATTGATATGTCTTCTATCGTCATTGTACACAAGGGGTTGGCGAGCATCTCTTTCGCTTCGTCAACACGCAGTTTGTTGACGAGTTCAGAAAAGTTGCAGCCATAATACATCCTTATGGCTGCTGAGAGATAGCGTGTGTTTGTATGTATGTCTTCGGCGAGTTTTCTGGCGTTGTATGCCGGGTCGCGGTATCGCTTGCCGAGTACTATGAAATTCCTTATGCCTTTGTTCACATCCGACAGTGTGTCGCGGTTGATTCGCCGGCTATAAGCTTTTTCTTCTTGCTTGGGAATGTTGTCTGTCATTGTATGATGGTGTATTGGGGGCATTCATCTTCTCAATGCGAAGACAGTGATGGCGGTGGCGATGGCGACATTAAGCGATTCTGCCGTTTCTTGCCCTTCAGGATAGTTTGGTATGCGCAGCCGGTGTGTGACACGCGCCGCTATATCGTCCGAGATTCCGTTTCCTTCGTTTCCCATGACAAGGAGTCCCCTGTTGTCGAGCTTCATTTTTGTCATGTCGTCGCCGTCGAGCAGTGTGCCATAGACGGGGAAATCGTCAGGCAGAGTCTCTATCAGCCGAGCGAGGCTGCCGTAGCAGACATTGACGCGTGCTATGCTTCCCATAGTTGCCTGCACCACTTTGGGATTCCACACGTCCGCCGTGTCATTGCTGCAGAAGATGTTTCGTATGCCGAACCAGTCGGCTATGCGTATGATAGTGCCGAGGTTGCCGGGGTCCTGCACTCCGTCGAGTGCGATATACAGATCGTTTCTGTCTGTCATGGCGTTCTGCCCGTCGCTGGGGAAGCTGTCTTTTCCGAACATCGGGAAGACGGCGAGGACGTTCTGCGGATGCTTCTGAAAGGATATGCGTTGCAGCTCTTCAGCCGTCACTTCGTATATCTCCGTTTCCGGTTTCAGCCTTGCGGCATTCTCCGACAGCCATTCTGTTCTGGCAGCCACTATGACCGGCGTGCAGTGTCTGAGCAGTTCTCCCACCACTTTGTCTCCTTCGGCTACGAAGCGTTGCTGTTCGTGGCGGTGTTTCTTCTGTTCGAGAGATTTGATGTATTTTATTCGTGCCTTGCTTATCGACATGATTCTCATTCGGTTCAGTTTTTTTTAGGTGATGATGTCATGCGCCCGAAAGTCTGTTTCTTAATGCTTTTCAATGCAGTGGGGTGTATGTTGAACCTCTGTGTGAGTATGGAGTCGTAGTGATGTACGCCGTATTTATTTATGGTGTCGCACGCCATGTTGTATATTTTCATGAGTTTATCAGCGTCACGCCGCGCCACGGCACCTCCCACATGTTTCTGCCCAACCTTCTCTGCCGCGTACAACTGTCTGCTGCCAGCCTTTCGCGCGAGAGAGGAGAATGGTTCCTGCAACACCGCGGCATCCAAAGTCCCGGCGAGAAGCATGTCTGTGCGCAGCTTCATATTCTGCACCTGCACGAGGAAGCTGACATCTGAGACTTTCACAGAGTCAAGCACTTTAGCCGCGAACTCCCTGTCTGCTCCGGTCCTGTCAACGCCTGTAATCTTGTCAACGAGCTGTTTCGCTTCAGAGATGCGCGCCTTATGGTGTGCGAAGAGCGTAAGCATGGAGTTTGGATGCGTCATGAAGCAGAGGCTGTCCTTGTATTCTTCGTATTCGGCGGAGAGAGCCTTCAGGTCGGTTTTTGCCTTGCCTTTCTTCTTCGTCTTTCCGTCCTTGATGTTCTGAATCTCTGCCTTCAGCCATTTTGCATGGCCGGTCCAAGCCTTAGAAATGATGTCGGCTCTTGAGAAATCTGTGAATACGGCATCGAGGCGGCGTTTCAGCAGCGCGCTGTCGCAGTCGGCTTTCGATGCGTAGGCAGACAGCTGCAGCCTCACCCCGCACAATGTGTCGATGCCAGTCTCCTGAGCCACGAAGAGGGGGAGACAGTCGAAAGTACGCGTCACGCCTACGCGCATGGTGTCGCGCACAGCCGTCGCCGTCTCTTGTCTGCCGTCTGATGTGCATGAGAAGATGGCGGCTGCCGTCAGAAGGAGTATGGAATGTAACAGTTGTTTCATCTTTTCAGTGTGGTTGTGGTGTATGGTTCTGTTGTCCGTAGAGTTGCGCGAACGTGTGTTTCTTCTTTGCATGATACTGCCATACGATAGAAAAAGGTGCGAGCATCGGTTTGTCTGTCGTCACGTTTTGCTGTATCTCGCGTCGTATCGGAGCGTATGTCTTCTTCCGCCTGCCGAACTCACGTCTCGCCTTTGCCACCGCCCATGCCTCTTTTGCCTTTCCTTTGAGCAGGAACTGCAGCAACGCGACGGCGTCGAGGATGTGTCTGACGAAGAAGACCTTTTTGTACGATGCCTTGTCGATGTTCTTGTATATCATCGTCAGGTTGTTGCGGAAATTCAGGAATGTCTTGCGCGGGTTGCCTTGGGGCAGTGTTCCTCCTCCGACGTGATATACGGCGGACGACGGTATGCAGCGTATGGCATATCCTCTCAGTCTCATCCTCCAGCAGAGGTCAATCTCCTCGTTGTGCGCGAAGAATCGGTCGTCGAGGCCTCCACAGTCAAGATAAGTCTGTCTTCTCACCATCATGCACGCTCCCGTAGCCCAGTGTATGTCCGCCACGGTGTCATATTGCCCGTTGTCTTTCTCTACGGTGCCGAAGACACGTCCGCGGCAGAAGGGGTAGCCAAAGCGGTCGATGTATCCCCCTGCCGCTCCGGCATATTCAAAGCTGTCGCGGTTGTGCCACGAGAGCAGTTTGGGCTGGCAGGCGGCGACGTCTCTGTGGCTGTCCATATACTCTACGAGCGGCTGCAGCCATCCCTCCGTCACCTCCACGTCGCTGTTGAGCAAAACGACATATTCCGCCTCTACGGCATCAATCGCCCTGTTGTAGCCTCCGGCAAAGCCGTGGTTCTCGGCGAACGGCAAGGTCTTCACCGTCGGGAAATCGGTCTGCAGCATGAGCAGCGAGGCATCGGTCGAGCCGTTGTCAGCTACGACAATCTCTGCATCGGCGGTGTGTGTGATGAGTGCAGGGAGGAAGCGGCGCATCATAGCCTCGCCGTTCCAGTTCAGTATAATGACAGCGGTCTTTGGCATAATTGTGGGGTAAGAAAAACTGTTGTATCGTTAATGACGTTTGTAAGGTCAGCCGGGCAGCATTTCTCCGCGCAGCGCGGTCTTGTCGTGGTTGAAGCCTGTGAGGCGCATGCGGCATATCGTGTTGTCGTATTCCTCGCGTGCGAGAGCGGGCGGCAGTTCCACACGCACATAGTTCTGTGTGAAGCCGTGCATCGCCTTTCCCTTCGGGGCACGCTCAAGCAGCACGTCCGCCTCTTTTCCGATGTGCCTTTTGTAGAACGTCTCTGTCTTCTCGTCAGAGAGCGAGAGCAGCATCTGCGAGCGTCGGCGTTTCTCTGCGTCGCTGACGATATATGGTATCTTCAGCGCGGCAGTGCCGGGACGTTCAGAATATGGGAAGACATGCAGCTGCTGAATGTCGAGCGACTGCAGGAAAGCGTAGCACTCGTCAAAGCGTCTCGGCTCTTCGCCCCGGCATCCCACCATGACATCGACGCCAATGAAGGCGTCGGGCATGAGGCGGCGCACCAGTTCCACCTTCTCGCGGAAGAGCTGCGTGCCGTATTTCCGGTGCATCAGTTTCAGCACATCGTCGCTGCCTGACTGCAGCGGAATATGGAAATGCGGCATGAACTTCTGCGAGTTGGCGCAGAAGTCTATTATCTCGTCTGTCAAGAGGTTCGGCTCAATGCTGGATATGCGGTAGCGCAGAATGCCCTCTACCCGGTCGAGTGCCTGCACGAGCTGGAAGAATGTCTCGCCTGTCGTTCTGCCGAAGTCTCCGATGTTCACGCCGGTCAGCACAATCTCCTTTCCGCCCTTGCGTGCCACGTCTTCTGCCTGTGCGACGAGCGAGGCGATGGCCGGGTTGCGCGAGTTGCCGCGTGCGTAGGGTATGGTGCAGTATGTGCAATAGTAGTTGCAGCCGTCTTGCACCTTGAGGAAATAGCGTGTGCGGTTTCCGCGCGAGCATGAGGGCGCGAAAGACGTGATGTCTCGTGTCTTCTCACACTTTATGTTCTCTTTCATCTCGCCCGTCCATTTCTCTGAGAGATATTGCACGAGCGACGCTTTCTCGTTCGAGCCGAGCACGAGGTCCACGCCCTCGATGTCCGCTACACGCTTCGGCGAGAGCTGTGCATAGCATCCTGTGACGACGACGAAGGCATTGGGATGGTTGCGCACCATCTTGTGTATCTGCTGTCGGCATTTATGGTCGGCGACCTCAGTGACCGAGCATGTGTTGATGAGACAGATGTCAGCCTGCTCGCCCTTCGCCGCTGCCGTGACGCCCATGCCTTGCAGCATCTCGGCGAAGGTTGATGTCTCGGCGAAATTGAGTTTGCATCCTAAGGTGTAGTAGGCTGCTTTCTTGTTCTGGAATATAGAATAGTCGATCATTGGATGTCATTCCTGCAGACATAACTTCTGCAAATCATAAAACGAACCGTTGTAAATATTGAAATCCACATCACCTTCAATGCCTGGCAGATGTCCGGCATCGGTGTGCTGCCAGAATTTCCATGCTCCTTTGTATTGCATCTGCTCGACATAGTAGTGTGCAATCCAATACGGATAGTCGTCGAAGCGTGCGTCGGAGAGATATTTCTCCTTGAATTTATAATAGGTGTAGATGATGGGCTTGACGTGGTATTTGTCTTCCACGATATGCAGCCATGTGAGCACGTCGCGCTGGAAATCTTCCGTCGAACGGTCTTTCGGCTTATGCTCTACATCAAGTATGGGCGGCAGGTCTCCTGCCTCTAACGGCACTTTCGCGAGGAAGAAATGCGCCTGGTCGCGTGCCGAGGAGCGTTTGCTCCAGAAATGGTATGCCCCTCGTATGAATCCGTGCTCGCGTGCCTGGAAGAAGTTCTCTTCAAAGTTCTCATCTACGATGCTTGCTCCTTCGGTTGCCTTGATGAGCACGAAACGCACGGGACAACGGTTGATGGTGGCGGTGCGCAGCAGCTGCCAGTCGATGTCACCCTGATAGTGAGAGACATCGATGCCTTGTATCTCGTAGCCGTCGGGATATTTCTCCTCGCCATAGAGCGCCTGCCATCTGAATGCTGTGGGCGAGACAAAGAATGTCCAGAACGCCCAGATATACAGAACAACCACCATAAAACCTCCCAGCCACCATCTCCAATGGCGATGGTGGCTGAAATGAGAGGTATTTGTATGTGGCATGTTATGCCGTTTCTTGGTCGGTTGTTTCAATGTTTTTCAACGATACATCACGAGTTTTCCAACTGCAGGGTCAATGTCGGACGGTCGCATACTTCTGACGGGCCGAAATACTGGATTGGTCCGGGATAGACGAAGCTGGTGTTGCGCGCCCACTCTGTGCGGTGGCATACGAAATATTTGTATGGCTTGCCCGAGAGCTCTACAAGAGCCTTGCGGATTACCGGCTTCATCTCGCCGTTGCGCTTCTCCATGTTCATCATCATGGTGATAGGTATGCCTCCCGCAACCCATTCGTCTGCCGGGCGGCATGTGTTCTTCACGCTCGACATATAGCCTGTCTTGCCGGCGGCGATGAGCATAGAAGCGTTGAAGCCGAGGCTGTAGCAGTAGTCTGCATCGAAGTTTGACGGAGCGGCACAACGTCCTTCATAGCCGAAGAAGTGGTGCTGTGTGGCGAACTTGCCGGTGTAGATGCCGTCTTTCTTCCACTGTGCGAGTTTCTTTGCCACCATCTCTGCAAGCAGCTGCTCGGTTTCGATTAGCGACACCTGTACGTTGCCGTGCGGGTCGCGCTCAAGGGCGAGCTGACGTGAGACGGAGATTGGGAGCGAGCGGAAGATGGCTGCGTTCTCGTCAGAGAGGTGTGCGAGGACATAGTCGATCTTGTGGTCGTCGGCGACGAGGTCGAAGTCGGCTTGGTTGGCGGCAAGCATATCGTTCAGCTCGGCGATGAGTTTCTTGATGGCAGGGATGAACTCAATCAGTCCTTCCGGCACAAGAGCCACACCGTAGTTCATGCCGAGGTTGGCGCGGTCGGTCACAATCTCCGCGATGTATGTCACGATGTCGTCGAGGGTCTGGTTCTTTGCCTCCACCTCTTCGCCGATGAGGGTGATGTTCGGATGTGTCTGCAAAGCGCACTCAAGTGTCACATGCGATGCCGAACGGCCCATGAGTTTGATGAAGTGCCAGTATTTCTTTGCAGAGTTGCAGTCGCGCATGATGTTGCCGATGACCTCTGAATATACCTTTGTAGCGGTGTCGAAGCCGAACGATGTCTCTATCTCGCTGTTCTTCAAGTCGCCGTCGATAGTCTTCGGACAGCCGATGACCTGGATGTCAGCGCCGATAGACTTGTAGTATTCTGCCAGCACGCAGGCGTTGGTGTTTGAATCGTCGCCGCCGATGATGACAAGGGCTTTGATGTCAAGAGCTTGAAGAATCTCCAGGCCTTTGTCGAACTGCTCTTTCTTCTCGAGCTTTGTACGGCCTGAGCCGATGATGTCGAAACCGCCTGTGTTACGGTATTCGTCGATGATGTCGGCTGTCAGCTCGATGTATTTGTGGTCAACGAGGCCGCCGGGACCGAGGATGAAGCCGTAGAGCTTGTTGTTAGGGTTCAGTCGCTTCACGCCATCGAAAAGACCTGAGATGACATTGTGGCCGCCAGGAGCCTGGCCGCCAGAGAGGATGACGCCGACATTCAACTCGATTGAAACTTTCGCCTCGTCAACCGGCTCGAATTTCAAATACGGCATGCCGTATGTGTTCGGGAAGAGTTTCTCCACTTCTTCCTGGTCAGCTACTGACTGTGTGGGCTCACCCTCTACAGCCTTCAATGCGCCACGCAAAGCCACCGGGAGCTTTGGCTGATAAGCGGCACGTGCAATCTGTAATGCGCTTTTTTCTGTCATTATACTTTTTTCTTTAATGGTTTAACCTAAGTTCAATCTTTAATACCTAATCATTTTTTGAGCACGACGCTCATACAGATGCAAAATTAATGTTTTTTATTGACATATTGGTATCAAAACAAAAAAAAGTGTGAGTTTTAATAACTTTTTTGCATTTTTTACCTGATGGCACGCGGCAGAACTGCGTGCAACAGTGGCTATCAAAGAGACAACAAGAAGGCAAAAAAAAGAAAGCAGGGCATGGCGAAAAGATGGCGAAGAGAGGCAAAAAAGAAAGCAGGGCGTGGCAAAAAAGAGCCGTGGCGAAGATAGGGCTGCCCGTCATTGCCACTGTGGCAGGCGGTTTTGCCGCCTGGAGTGCCCTTCATGCCTGGTGGCGCCCATCCCGCCTGCCGCCTCATCTCGCCTCGGCGATCTTCTCCGCCATGTCGTTGAGCTCAAGGCATTGCGCCCTTGTGATGGTGCGCCTGTCCGTGTGATGCTCCCACGGGCTTATCTGCAGCAGCAAGCCCTGTGCGCAAGCGTCGAAGCTCTCTCCCGACGGCTTGTAGAGCCTCGGGAAGCCGTTTTCGCGCAGCAGGATGATGCGGCAGCCGCGGTTCATCGCCTCTCTCAGCACCTCTTTCTCTTTCGGCGCAACAGCCGCACTCACCAGCACGCCGCCCCGC
>CALZMB010000102.1 GCA_945788485.1 uncultured bacterium
AAAGAACGAGATGCAGCAGACAACATCGTCATACGACAAAGAGAAACTGCAGGAACGTCTCGCTAAACTCGCCGGAGGTGTCGCTGTGCTCTATGTCGGCGCTAACTCTGAGGTTGAGATGAAAGAGAAGAAAGACCGTGTTGACGATGCTCTCTGCGCTACACGCGCCGCTATCGAAGAGGGCGTTGTTGCCGGTGGTGGCACAACATACATCCGTGCTCTTGAGAATCTGAAGAACCTCAAGGGTGAGAACCAGGATGAGGAGACTGGCATCCGCATCGTAGAGCGCGCCATTGAAGAACCGCTCCGCCAAATCTGCTACAACGCAGGTGTTGAGGGTGCTGTCGTCGTGAACAAAGTGGCAGAGAACTCTGGCGACTATGGTTACAACGCACGCACTGGCGAGTATGAGGATTTGCGCAAGGCAGGTATCATCGACCCTGCAAAGGTGGCACGCGTGGCACTCGAGAACGCTGCTTCTATCGCCGGCATCTTCCTGACAACAGAGGCTTGCATCTGCGACAAACCGGCGCCAGAACCTGCTATGCCTCCTATGGGAGCCAACCCGGGCATGGGAATGATGTAATAGCCCGATACAAACAGAAACGTAATATATACAACAGAAAACCTTCTGCAGGTGTCTCACGCAAGGCACCGCGCAGAAGGTTTTCTGTTCAGCGACAACAATAAGAAAAAAGGTGGACATGGCATGATGCCAGTTGTCCACCTCAGTGATTTTTGCTTTTATGTTTCAATGTCCGTCCAGACGTGTATGCTTATGGGCGGCTTCAGTGTGGTGAAGTGTGTCACCAGATTCTTGCGCGCTTGTTCTTTGGGATAAAGAGCTTGTCGCTTTTCTTTATGTTAAACGCGGTGTACCACTCGTCGATATGCGGCAGAGCACCGTTGATGCGTGCTTCGGCAGGAGAGTGTACGTCGATGGTGAGAAGCATCTCTACATATTCCGGACGTGCGTTGCCTGCCCAGATGCGAGCCCAAGAGAGGAAGAAGCGCTGGTCGGCAGTCTGTCCGTCAACGACACCGTCAACCTTTGCATTGTGCATGGCGCGGAGAGCGATGTTCAGTCCGCCGTTGTCACCGATGTTCTCGCCGAGCGTGAGTTTGCCGTTGATTTTCTTTCCGTTCACAACCTCAATCTTTCCAAAGTGTTCTTCAAGCACCTTTGTGCGTTTCTCGTAGGCTGTCTTGTCTGCCTCTGTCCACCAGTTGCGCTGGTTGCCGGTCTTGTCGAACTGGCATCCTTGGTCGTCGAAGCCGTGCGACATCTCATGACCGATGACAGCGCCTATGGCACCGTAGTTGAGAGCGTCGTCCGATTGCGGGTCGAAGAAAGGCGGCTGCAGAATGCCAGCAGGGAAGCATATCTCGTTTGTCGTGGGGTTGTAGTAGGCGTTGATGGTCTGTGGCGACATGAGCCATTCACTCTTATCGACAGGCTTGCCCACCTTTTTGCGCAACTCGTCGAGAGTGAAGAACTCGCTGATGTTACCGAGGTTCTCGTAGAGCGACAGCGTGTCAGAGATATTCAGCTTGCTATAGTCGCGCCATTTGTCGGGGTAGCCAATCTTAACGATGAAGTTGCTGAGTTTGTCCTGTGCCTGCTGTTTTGTCTCCGGGCTCATCCATGTTGTCTCGTTGATGCGTTGCGAGAGAGCTGTCTGCAGATTGCCAACGATGTCAAGCATACGCTGCTTGCTTGATTCCGGGAAATATTTCTCGCAGTACATCTGTCCGATGGCGTCGCTCATCACGTTGTTGACAAGGCTTGTGGCACGTTTCCATCGCGGTTTGTCTGCCTTCTGTCCGCTCATGATGCTGCTGAACTCGAATGAGACTTTACGGAAGTCGTCAGACAAATAGTTTGCCGCGCTGTTTATGACGCGTCCCTCGGCATAGTCCTTGAGATGTTCGATTGGCGTGTCTGCAAGAATCTTCTCCACTTCATGAAGAGGCTCGGGCTGTCCCATATCGACATAATCAAAAGCGGGAAAGCCGCTGACCCAGAATATTGTTGTCCAGTCAATGCCGGGGAAATCGCGCAGCAGTTCTGCATACGACATTTTGTGATAGTTGGCATTGAGGTCGCGCTGCTTCACTTTGTCATAGCTCTCTTTCGCGATGCGATATTCAATAGCCATGATATTCTCCACCTTCTTTGCTGCCGTCTGTTCGTCGTAGCCGACAAGCGCGAAGAGTTTGCGGTAGTATTCTTGATATGCCTCGCGTATCTTTTTTGTCTGTTCGTCGTTGTTGGTATAGTATTCAGAAGTGCCGAGCCCCAGTCCGCCCTGTGCGATATAGACGAGGTTCTGGTCTGCCTGTCTCATGTCGGTGCCCACTCCGATGCCGAACATCATGTTTCCGCTGCCTTTGCGGTGCAGTTCAGCCACGACGCGCTGATATTCTTTCACATCCTTTATATCCCGCACGCGCTGCAGAGCCGGCATTATGGGAGCGTATCCGTCTTTGTTCAGCCTGACGCTGTCCATCATGAGCTTGTAGAGTGTTCCGATTTTATAGCCGAGCGAGCCCGCCTCCTGCTTGTTGTTTGCAAACTGCTCGATGAGTTCCTGAATCTGTTTCTCGTTGCGGTCGAAAAGGTCGATGAAAGCACCGTTTGTCGTATGTTCTGCATCAAGCGGGTGTGTCTCTAACCATTTGCCGGCTGCATAAAGCCTGAAATCGTTGCCAGGACGAATACTGGCATCCATGTTTGCTTTCTCGTAGCCTTTCAGAAGTGTCTGAGCTGTGGATGTCATTCCTGTCAGTGTAATTGCCATAATAAGCGTTGTGATTTTTTTCATTCTGTTCTTTTTTGTTTTTTATTTTGTTGTATGTTTCTGCATATCATTGCGGTAGAGCCATGCTGTATCAGTCTTTGAAGAAGACACGTTTCACTCTCAGGCTTACGCCCGTCAGCACTTCGTATGGTATAGTCTCCATGACATCAGACAAGACAGTGACGGGGAGATGCTCGCCGAAGATCTCTACGCTGTCGCCTTCTTCACACTCTATGTCAGTGACATCAATCATAGCCACGTCCATACAGATGTTTCCGACATATTCCGCTTTTTTCCCGTTGACGAGACAGTAGCAGTGTCTGTTGCCGAGACGTCTGTTCAGTCCGTCGGCATATCCTATAGGTATTGCGGCGATGATGCTGTCGCGTTCGAGCACGGTGCGTCTGCTGTATCCGATAGAGTGTCCGGCCGGTATGGCGTGTTTCTGCAGTATGGTAGTCTTCAGCGTCGAGACGGTAGCGAGGGGGGTGTTGTCACGAGGGTTGATGCCGTAAAGCCCCAGTCCCAGACGGCAGGCGTCGAGATGCCACTGCTGGAAATGCTCTATGCCGGCGGAGTTGCAGATGTGGCGTAATATCCGGTGCGGGAATGCGTTCTGCAATTTACGGCTTGCGTTGTCGAAGAGTTCGAACTGCCTTTGTGAGAAGTTGTCGAAGTCGTCGCTGTCTGAGCCTACAAAGTGTGAGAATATTGAGCGTGGAATGACGGCTTTCTGCTGGTGCAGCACAGAGATGAGACGGTCGATGTCTTCAGACGTGTTGAAGCCAAGGCGTGCCATGCCGGTGTCGAGCTTGATATGTACGGGGTATGCCGTGATGCCTTCGTGGCGTGCGGCATGTATGAGCGCGTCGAGCAGTCGGAACGAATAGACCTCAGGTTCGAGGTTGTAGTCGAACATTGTCTTGAAAGCCGACATCTCAGGATTCATGACAATGATGTTGCATGTTATGCCTGCCTTCCGCAGTATGACGCCTTCGTCAGCCACTGCGACTGCAAGATAATCGACGCGGTGGTCTTGCAGCACCTTTGCCACTTCCACTGCTCCGGTTCCGTAGGCGTCAGCCTTCACCATGCAGATTAGTTTTGTCTCCGGCTTCATGAACGAGCGGTAGTGGTTGAAGTTGTCTATCAAAGAGTTGAGGTTGACTTCGAGCACTGTCTCGTGTACTTTCTGTTCAAGTCTGTCTGTTATCTTGTCGAAGCCGAAGCATCTCGCGCCTTTTATCAGAATCACCTCGTCGTGCAGATTGCTGAATGTCGATGATGCGAGGAAATCGTCTGTTGTATTGAAGAAGGCGCGCAGGATGTCTGTTGATGAAGAGCAGAGCACTGGCGCGAAATATTCTTTCAGTCCTTCTCCGATGCCGATGAATTTGTCTATGCCTCTTTGTCTGACAAGTGCGAGCAGTTCTTCTGCCAGTGTCTCGCCTGTCATTCCGCTTTGCAGGATGTCGCTGAGAATGAGTGTGTGTGTGCAGCCAGTGTTCTCCGGCCGTCGTGCCATGAAGTCAAGTGCGATGTCCAATGACTTTATGTCGTTGTTGTACGAATCGTTGATGATGGTGCATCCGTGTTTTCCGGCTTTCACCTCGAGCCTCATCGCAACGTCTTCAAGTGTTGTCATGCGTTGTGCGAGAGTGTCTGCCGTCATTCCGAGACAGAGGCATACTGCAGCGCATGTGATGGCATTCTCTATGGCACCTTCACTGATTTTGTTGACAGTGAAAGTTCCACTTTGTCTTTCGCCGTTGCGTGACGTGAAGATGTATGCTATGTCTGTTGCGTGCCGCGAATCGTTTACTGCGACTGAGCTGACATACATCGGCACGTCAGTGTCGCGCATCGACCATGCCAGCCGCCATCCGTGGAAGTCAGAGCGTCGCATACAGTGCGAGATGTCGTTGTCGTCAGCATTGTATATCGCCACTTCTGCGTCGCGCATGAGTGTGAGTTTCTCCATGCATTTCTCTCTTACGGAGCGGAAGTTCTCTTGATGTGCCGATGCGATGTTTGTCAGCACCGCTATGGTAGGTTGTATTATTTCACGCAGTGCCTCCATCTCTCCGGGTTGGCTGATGCCAGCCTCAAAGATGCCGAGTTCGCTCTGTTCGTTCAGCATCCAGACAGAGAGAGGCACACCCACCTGTGAGTTGTATGACCGTGGAGAACGTGTGATGCGGACATCCTTGCATAGCAGCTGGTAGAGCCACTCTTTCACTGTGGTTTTTCCGTTTGAGCCTGTTATGCCGACAACGGGTATGGAGAACTCGTCGCGGTGGCGTTCTGCCAGACGTTGCAGTGCGGCGCGTGTGTCCACCACTTTCAGGAAGACGGCATCCGGATATCGTGTGTCGTAGTCTTCAGGCAGCTGCTCTACGGCAAATGCCCTTACGCCACGCCGGTAGAGGTCGTCAATATATGCGTGTCCGTCGTTGCGTTGTGACTTTATGGCGAAGAAGAGTGTCTCTTCCGGGAATGAGAGAGAGCGTGAGTCAGTGAGGAGGAAGCCGACCCGACGTTCTGCCGTGCCATATCTTCTGGCACCTGTCAGTGTCGCTGTCTTTTCTATGCTGTACATCTTTGTATGTTTTATGGTAATCCTTTTGCTTGTCAACAGAAATTTCATGACCGGCTCACCTGCAGTCCGGTGTTTGATATGTTCATCTCGACGAATCGTGCGTTGGCGTTCAACGGATTTGCCTGCAGGCGTTGCTTTATGATTGCCGCAGCCTGCGGGTCTTTGGCTATCATATACATATATCCTCCGCCTCCGGCGCCGGGCAGTTTATATCCTAAGCAGAAGTCGTCGATGGTGTCGCAGAGTTGTCTGACAGCAGGGGGGCAGGTGCCGGCGTCGATGCGTTGGTTCTGCTGCCATGTCTTGCCCACAAGACGTCCGGCAAGGCAGAAGTCGTTGCTTTGTATTGCCTCGTACATGTCATGAGCATGCTGCTTCATATCCCTCAGCAACATCAGTTCTTCACCGTCGTTGAGGAACATACGTCTGACAATCTCCGCCAACAGAGTCTTTGCCGTGCGTGTGATGCCGGTGTAGTAGAGCAGGTGGCATGCCTTGTATTCCGGCTGTGTGAAGATGTCGGCCGGCATCCATCTCACCTGCGGGTTCTGGCCGAAGCCACGCTCTGTGGTAAGCAGCTTCACGCCCTGCAGCAGACCGCCAAACTGGTCTTGCCATCCGCCGCCGGTTGTCAGCATCTGCTCGAGCATCAGCGTGCGGCATCCAATCTCGTTCTTGTCCCAGTTGAGGGCGCAGAAGTCGCTCAGAGCTCCCAATACTGTGGCGGCCAGCACGCTGCTTGTGCCCAGGCCGCTGCCCGCCGGAATGGCAGAGAGCAACGTCACCTCTATACCGCAGCCGAAGTCTTCAAGTTGTTCTTTGAGCGAGGCGTGCCGCTCTTTGCAGAATTGTGGCAAGAATCCGCATAGCGCGAGAGCCGCTTTCGGAATAGAGAATGGCGAGCCTACATGGTGGAAGTCCGCCAGTTCGTCGTATGTCGTGATATGTTCAGCCGCTCCGAGGTCTATGCTTCTCAGCACGAGGTGCCTCTCTTTGCATGGCCTGACGTATGTCTGTATAGGTTGTTGCCCATTGAGGTCGATGGCGATGTTCACCACTGCCCCACCCTCCATCAGGCAGTAGGGCGGCGTGTCGCTCCATCCTCCTGCCAGGTCTATTCTGACAGGCGAGCGTCCCCATACTATCTGGTCGCTATAGACAGACAGCCGTGGCGACTGCCTTTCGCCCATCATGGATGTTATGATGCCTTGCTGCAGGAGCGAGAACGCCTTGTCGTGCCATTGTTGTGCAGTGTCTGCCGCGTGTCTCTGTCTCATCACCTCTGACCGGAACATCGCGTCGTGTATGCGTGTCAGCAGCGGCGCGTTTCCGCTGATGTCTTCGGGCAGCGGGATGTTATGTCTTGCGAAGGTCTGGGCAGCGTCGTGCAGGTTTGTCTGGTAGAACACCGAGTGATCATGGTTTCTCGCTATGGCTCTCCAGTTCCTGTCGCGCAATGCAGAGCGTTGTTCAGTGAGGCGTCTCAGGTTGGCGATGGTGCTTATTTCTTCTGCGCTGACATGTTCCGCCGTTTCGCATATCACCTTCCCGTCGCCTTGCAGCCGTGTCGTGTCTCCGCTGTTTTGTGTCAAGCCCATATATTGCAGCACAGGATAGATGTCCTCTTTTTTCTTGACAACGGGGAAGAGTTTCTCCTGCTGCATCTTTCCGGCAAACTTGTCGTTGTATCCGTAGGGGCGTATGATAAAGCTACTGTCTCCGCATGGCACGATGTCGAGACATTGTCCCGGCGCGAGCGAGACATCCCAGTCGTTCTCTGGCACGCCCGTCACCACGTTGTCGCGTGTCAGAGTCCAATGCTCTCCGATGTACGAGTTCTCTATCCATATATTGGCGTTCTTCTCGTCGAGGCGTATTCCTATTTCTGAGTTCTGCACGAAGAGCGACGGATGCGCCTTGCGGTCGCGGTGCATAATCTCTCTTTGGTCCACCACGATGTTCTGTATGGCGAGCGTAGAGGAGAGCAGTTCGGGTGTCGTGCCATAGTGGTAGAATTCTCCGCCGGGCAGAGGCAGTATGGCTACCGATAGTTTTGACACCATCTCATCTTCCACCCCCGGCTCTGTGCCGAGAGCGCAGCCGAAGTCAGAGTACAGGTCGTATTCTCTTATGTTGCCGTCTTTGTCCGTCGAGCGTCTGACGAGACAATCCACGGCTCTGTCCGACAGCAGCCATATCCCGATATCCACGAGAGTGTAGTGGTTTTTCTGCACCTCATGCAGCTGTCTCAGCGATGGCTTCTGCAACATGCACTTCATTACAGATGGCGACGACTGCCGCGAGACGAACACGCCGTGGTTCTTCGCTATCTCGTCGTCGAGCCACAGTCCGTAGCACACGACGTCGGCGTCGGGTATGTCCTGCAGTTTCTCCGCAGCCCTGATATACACGTCTCCGCTGACCACCATCGTCTTCAGGCGTTCGGGC
>CALZMB010000103.1 GCA_945788485.1 uncultured bacterium
GCCATGACCGCTGGCTGCTCACCCTTCCGGGAAATCAGGAGGAGGTGCTCAAGGCACTCTATGCCGCAAACAAGAATACCGTCCTCGTGCTTGAGACAGGGTCGTCTGTAGATATCCGCTGGGCGAAGGAGAACCTTCCGGCCATCATGGAAGCATGGTATGGCGGCCAGGCACAGGGCCAGGCAATATGTGACGCGCTCTACGGTGACATCAATCCTTCGGGCAAGCTCACTTCCACATGGTACAACTCCATCTCTGAGCTTCCGCAAGAAGATGCCTCTGCCGGGAACGCCTCACAGCTCAAGCGCAAGGGAATGATGGAATATGACATCGACGACTGGGGATATACATACATGTATTATGGCAAGGGCGCGAAGAACCCCTGTCAGGCAGAGAAGCCGCTCTTCCCGTTCGGCTACGGCCTGTCGTACACCACCTTCGGATATAACAATATGTCTGTAAGCGGCACTCAGATTTCAAAGGGCGGCAGGCTCTACGTGACGGCAGACATCACCAACACGGGAGCCGCTGACGGCGCAGAGGTGGTGCAGCTGTATGCCAATTTCAACGGCGACAGCCACTACGGCAAGAATGGCAATATGCGTCGCAAGCTGATAGGCTTCAGACGTGTGGAGCTGTGTGCCGGAGAGACGAAGAGCATAGAGATTCCGGTGGACTACGAGAGCCTGGCGTATTTCGACACCGCCGCCCACAACTATCAGGTTGCCGGCTGCCGCATCACCCTGGAGCTTGCCGCGTCTTCAGAGGATATCCGCCAGACGGCGGACATCAACGCACAGGCAGGAGTGGCAAAAGAGACCTACCTCTCTGACATTGCCTCGGAGATAGAGACAGTGGCTACATCAAAGTCTCTCTATCCTGGCGACCATATATATAATGTCATGGGAGCATACGTCTGCCAGGCGACAGACTACGACAAACTGCCTAAGGGCATCTATGTCCTCAACGGCGTGAAGTATATAAAGAAATGACACAACTGACACAACTAACCTATTTACACACACAATGAAAAGACTGAAACAGATTCTTATGATGCTCATGATGCTGGCGGCTCATTCAGCATGGAGCGCAACGGTCAGCATCCCGCAGGAACTCGGGAAATACATTGACTGGAACAATGCGGCGCTGACCGACTGCAGTGTTGAGAACAACGGCGCAAACATCGGAAGCACACATTCAAACAGTGCGGCTGTCTTTACCCTCTCCAACCCGACGGAGCAGAACTACTGCATGACAATGAAGACGGGAGCCAAAGGCTTGACCGCTGTATTGACCGTAACGGTAAAGAACGGCACGGCGGTGCTGTTTACGAAAGACTGTGATGTGGAGAACACCGGCTCATGGACTGCCACCTCAGAGCATTGGTTTGACCTCGGCAAGCTCCCCGTCAGCGACAAGCTCACTTTGGAGATAAAGGTGAAGTCAACGACAGGCAGCTATGCCGGCAACTACGGCGACCTCGCTCTCTACGGCGTCAGCCAGTTTGACAATATCCCCAGCGCGGAAGGCAGCTATATCAGCCTGAGTGGCGGGACACATTCCGGCGCAAGATATGAGGAGAAGAATGATAATATTGGATATATCACCAATGCCACCTACTCCATCTACAA
Source organism: uncultured bacterium (assembly GCA_945788485.1). Taxonomy (GTDB): domain Bacteria; phylum Bacteroidota; class Bacteroidia; order Bacteroidales; family Bacteroidaceae; genus Prevotella. The sequence continues at coordinate 1,632 of CALZMB010000103.1, forward strand.
CGTATGGAATACCGCTGACGTGTATGCTGCAATGAAGATGGACATCATAGGCTTCTATAATGCCGGACAAGTGAAGCTCACGGTGACTGACGTGCTCACCGGAGCGCAGGAGGCGCAGCAGACATTCGACATCACGGCGCAGGGGAATGGCAAGACCTTCCCAATCAGCGAGCCGTTGACAAAGGGCCTGAAGAAGATTCGCATGGACTATATCTCGGAGTCCAACGGATTCATCATGAACTACAAGAACCTGCAGTTTGTGAAGGTCAGCGACTATTCGTCCTCTGCCGAGCTGACATTGAAGAGCCTGACAGTCGAGGGCTTTGACCTTCCGGCAGAAGGACTTGCCGCACTGAAGGAAAACGGCGGCGCATACACTCTCGCCGGAAACTTATACACCTCTGTGCCGAGCGTGGAGGCGACGATGAGCAATCTCGCCGGCGCAACGGTGACATCGTCTGAAGTACAGGACGGAAAAGTGGTCTTCACCATCAAGTCCACGAACTATCAGTCAACACTCACCGTAGAGGGGCTTCACATTTACACCGCTCAGCCAAACGACCAGACGGTGCAGCTGAAATACACCGATGAAGGAAAGAGTGGTTCCGGCAACTGGAGCAACGGACTCTATTCGCTCCTTTCTGCAAGCCTCGACGGCTGGAACAACAGCTCCTTCAAGCTGAACTCCACGGACTATACGCTTCAGGTTCCATCAAACATCCGCGTCAAGCAGCTTGTCTTCAAGTCTCTCTCAAACAACTATGATGGCGATGCCTCTGTCTCGTCAGTCGCTTCCGACGGCTCTACAGTGTGGCTTCCGACAAAGCGTTATGCCCTCAAAGACAAGCCTTACGACCTCATTGTCAATATCGAGGGACACAAGGCAGGACAGGCGATAGCTTTCAGCATCGTGAAAGCAGGACAGCCTACGGCGTGGTTTGAACTCGTTGTAGAAGAGACCACCGGCGGCAATCCCTCGCTTTCTTCACAGAGTGTGACGGTGGTTGACAACCACGCCGTCGTGGCTCTCGCGTTCGACCGTGAGATGAAAGACATCACAACGACATTCGAAGGCAAGACATACACAGCCGACGGCGGTTCTACAAAGGTTCACTTCCCGCTCTGGGACCTTAAGTATGACGCGTCCTATACGTTTACGATAGCCAAGGAGAACATCCAGGACAAATACGGCAACAAAGCCCTTGCAGACGTCAGCGTGACTTTCTCCACCGCCTCAGTCCCTGTTGTCGCCATGTCGTGCTACGACTATGTGGTGAGCAATGCAGACGAACTCGATGCCGCCATCGCCAAACTGAAGTCGTCAAACAACAGCGCCTCTGCGCCACGCCGCACGGTGTTCCTGAGAAACGGAGCCTACACCTACGGCACGCTGGAAGGGAATTATCAGCACAACATCTCTCTTGCCAAGGTTTATAACGTCTCCCTTATCGGAGAGAGCAAGGACGGAGTGATCATCTCTGGTACAACCGACGGCATAACATCCTCTACCATTGACCTTGGCGACGGCACTGGCAACTACCTCCAGGACATCACAATACGCAACAACTACGACTTCCGTGCCGAACAACTGAAGGGAGTCAGCGTAGCCCTCACCGGCGGAAACAAGACAATCATGAAGAATGTGGCGCTCCAGGCAAGTCAGGACACTTATGTCACAGGCAAGAGGACATACCTCGAAGACTGCGACATCTACGGCACGACAGACTTTATCTGCGGCGGCGGAGACATATATTTCGAAAGGTGCAACCTCATTCTCGGCAACAAGAGCGGCAACGTCATCTCCGCTCCTGCCACTTCTCCGGACAACAAATGGGGATATGTCTTCCAGAACTGTGCGGTGAAAGCCGACGAGAAAGCCGCTCTCGTCACGGACAAGAGCTGGAACCTCGGCCGTCCGTGGCAGAACGAGCCTCGCGCATATTATCTCAACACGAAGATGGAGGTGCTCTGCTCGGATGCCGGATGGACAAACATGAGCAGTCTGCCGACACATTTCTACGAGTATAACTCTACCGACAAAAACGGCAACGCCATCGACCTCTCTGTCCGCAAGAACTCTCCGACCTCCACAAACAGCTACAAACCTGTCCTCACCGAAGACGAGGCACAGCGGTTCACTCTCCGCAACGTGCTCGGAGGCACAGACTCATGGGATGCGGCAACGTTCACGAAGCAGTGTGCGGCACCTGCTGATGCCGCTGCCGACGGGGCATCGCTGCGGTGGGCGGCAGTAGAGAATGCTCTCTGCTATGTGGTGTTCAAAGACGGCGAGTATGCCGGCAACACAACAGCCACATCGTTCAACCTCTCCGCTGCCGGAACATACAGCGTGCGCGCGGCAAACGCCATGGGCGGCATGGGAGAGCCTTCAGCTCCTGTGGAGGTCAAGACTGCGACTTCTGTCTCCGCTGTCTCTTCATGTGAGGAGAGGGGAGTGTATAAGAAGACTCAGAACGGCCAGCTTGTGATAGTAAGCCCGCAGGGCGTTTTCAGCGCGTCAGGGTCAAGGCTGAAATAGCCAGGACAGATCAGCAAGGAGGGGAATATGTTTTAACCCAAATTGGTCATTAGCGTTATGATGATAACAACTCTTGTTTTTGAACAGATGTCTCTACGTTTTGAGGGCGCAATGGGGTTCCATTGTAACCGAGAAACGGAAAGGCAGATGACAAAAAGAAAGTTTGTTAGCGCATAATAGTCTAATGGCCGATTTGGGTTTAAGGCTCGTCGGCGAAAGACCGGCGAGCCTGATTTCTGTGCGGGAACATTGGGATGGAGAGGGCGTTTGATGCGACAAGAGGATTATCAGGAAACGGGCGGATTTTCCGTCGTGATTTGTGTGGTTTTTAAGAAAAAGTATTAACTTTGCATATCGGAAAAACTAACTGCGGAAAATATATGAGAAAAAACCTCCTGGCCGTCTTCGCCATTTCGATATATGCATCACTCGCCTTGGCGCAGCCGTTGTGCCGTGTGCAGACATTCACTACAGAGAACGGGCTTCCTGCCAGTGTCGTCTCTAATCTTGCACAGACATCGGACAACCTCCTGTGGCTGTCGTCGTGGAACGGCCTGTCATGCTACGACGGCTACCGCTTCACCACATTCTGCAACGCTCCGGGCAACAATATGTTTCTCTCTTCAAACCATCTCCTCAGCGTAAGCGCCGGCCATGACGACAATCTGTGGTTAGAGACATACCCCGGCGATGTCTATCTCTTCGACACACATGGATGCCGCTTCGTGAATGTCTCTAAGCTTCTGAAAGGCGACACGGCGTTCCGCCTCCGCAAGGTCTATACGCTGGCAAACGGCGTGACATGGCTTGTGGGGAAAGACGATACCCACTACCGTATCGCCGGACATCCGGAGAGCAAAGGCAGCATAACAGAATACCGCTTCCGCGGAACGATGAAAAAAGCCTATTATGACGCGCGAGGCATGGAATGGTGTCTGACATCTGACGCCACATATCTCAACGGAAAGAAGTGCAGCGACGAGGCGTACGAGTTCGTGCTCGACGTTCATGGCACAACATGGCTTGTCGGCACAGACGGCAAAGTGGCGGCGGTGACGGATGGCGGGAAGATAGCAAGGCAGAAATCGCCGAACCACGGCATGTCACCGCTGAAAGTCTTCGACGCGGAAGTCTTCGGAAAGAGCGGAATCGTCTTGGGCACGTCGGCAGGTCTTATGGTCTATGACACCCGTTCGGGAAATGTGATGACAGATGAAGGGGGAAACACGTCAGCGACCACCGAGATACACATCGACAGAAAGGGCAGGGCGTGGTGTTTCAACAGCAAGCCCGGCGTGGCGCTGTGCCATGTCACGGCGCGGGGCATCACTGTGCAGCGCCTGAACACCGCAGTTGCCGAGGATGAGGCTTTGCAGTACACCATCGCCGACCGCCCCGTTTTCCATGAAGACCGCAACGGCACGGTGTGGATGATTCCCATTGCCGGCACGTTCTCCTATTATGACGAAGAGAAGGCGAGGCTCGTGCCCTGCCGTCTTGAAGCCCTGTCACTGAGGTACAAGATGCTGCCGAGGGTGAAGAGAGCCTTCTCAGACAAACAGGGAAACCTGTGGCTCGTGGGTCCGCATAACCTCTCCGTGGTGAGCTTCAGCCACGACCATGTCAGATGTTTTGAGATGGACGACAACCGTGAGGTGCGCTCCGTGCTTCACACCCGCGACGGAGGGATGCTGCTCGGCAATATCGACGGCTGCATAGCACGCTTCGACGCGCATGGCAGGAGGCTGGGCTATCTCGCGCCTTCAGGCCGATGGCAGAAGGCGAAAGTCTCTTTCTCGACCCACATCTACGCTCTCTGCGAAGACCCTGACGGCACGCTGTGGATAGGCTCAAGACATCGCGGACTGTATGTGGTCGCCCCTGACGGCACCGTAAGACACTGCCGCCACGACAAGGCCGACGCCTATTCGCTCAGCAGCGACGAGGTGTATGACATACGCCGCGACACAAAGGGCAGGATGATGATAGCCACCTTCAGTGGCGGACTGAATATAGTCAGCAAGGACGACGGCGGCGAGATGCGCTTCATACATAGCGGCAACGACCTCGCCCTCTATGACGGCAAGAAATATAACAAGGTGAGAAGAATCCTTCCGCTTCCCGACGGCGTCGTGCTGCTCTCCACGACCGACGGACTGCTGACGTTCAGCGACAGCTACAAGGCGTGGGAGAAGGTGCGCTTCTTCGCCTCATGCCACACCGACGACGAGGCGTCGCTGTACAGCAGTGAGGTGATGCAGACATGCCGGACGTCAGACGGGAGAATCTTCGTGACGACACTCGGCGGCGGCCTGCAGCAGATAGCGACAAGCCGTCTCCTTCAAGCCAATCTGAAGATGAAGCCCCTCTGCGACGCCTCGGGAAAGAGCATCGACGTGCTGGCGGGAGAGAACACCATTCTCGGACTTGCAGCCGACGGCGACCGCGGGCTCTGGATCGTAGGCGAATCGAGGGTGGCTTATTTCAGAGACGGCACACTGGTGTTGTGTACAGCAAAAGACCTTGGCAATGTGAGCTTCACCGAAGCCCTGCCGTCGTATGACCCTCGGACGAAGCAGCTTGTCGCATGCGGAGAGGGCTGCGCCCTTGCCGTCTCAGCGTCGGAGATGCGCCGCCGGCCCTCCGTCCCCTCAATAGTCTTCACAGCCATTCAGTATATGGACATCGGCCATACCATGCCGTTGCTGAATATGGAGACCCTTGAGGTTGATGCCGGCCATCGGAGCTTCGCAGTGTATTTCTCAGCCATCGACTATACGGACAACGCAGCTATCCGCTATGCCTACAAGATCGACGACGGGAAGTGGGAGTATGTCCGTGCAGGCCAGAATATGGCGTCGTTCAACGACTTCCCTCACGGCAGACACACCCTTCATGTCAAGAGCACTGATGCCAACGGGGTGTGGACCGCAAACGTGAAGACCCTTGAGATCTATGCAGAGCCGACATTCGCCGAGAGCTGGTGGGGCAGGACGCTGATGGCTTTGCTCGCGGCAGGAGTCGTGGCGTTGGCGCTTGTCAGGTATCTGCGCCATCGCACACGTGAGATCACAGAGGTGGCCACAGAGCGAGCTGATGCAGGCAAGGTGCGGTATATCCTGCGCCAGCCGGAGGTGGTGGACGAGGAGAAAGCCATGATGGAGAAGCTCATGACATTCATAGAGAGCCGCATCGCCGACCCCGCTCTCAAAATAGACGACATGGCCGCTGCCGTCAACCAGAGCCGCACCGTCTTCTACGGGAACATGAAGACAATCGTGGATATGTCGCCTATAGACTTCCTGCGCCATGTCAGGATGCAGAGGGCAGAAGACCTCATACGCCTGACGGACAAGAATGTCTCCACGATAGCATACGAGGTGGGGTTCACCGACCCGAAATACTTCAGCAAGTGTTTCAGAAAGCATACCGGCATGTCGCCCTCCGAATACCGTCAGACGCACGAGGCGAAGCCCGGAGAGGACTGATTCATGCCTTTTCAATACATATAGATGACGCACATGCTGGTCAAACAAAAAAGCACTTGCGATTTCTCGCAAGTGCTTTTTTATGTTTTGTGGACCAGCCAGGGCTTGAACCTGGGACCTCCAGATTATGAGTCTGTTGCTCTAACCAACTGAGCTACAAGTCCGAAAC
>CALZMB010000104.1 GCA_945788485.1 uncultured bacterium
GTTGCTCAGGTACTTATAAAATAAGTTAAACTAAAATGCTGCGGAATTTAGGTATTTGTCATTTTGAAACGGATTTCTTTGAATGTGGCATTGTCTTGTTCATGGAATATCCGAAACATTGTGGTAGAAAATATGCATTCGCTATTATTTCGCGTTTAGCCAAGAGCGTCGGAAACTCATTTGGAATTATTACTGTCCGCTAAACACAAAAGTATCCCAACTACTATGTCACAAAGAGTAGGGAGGGGGATTCTTATGTTTAGCGGACAGTAATAGATTTTTATAATAAGAATCCGTGGAGCATATTGAATCATCCGTCTCCGTCACTGCTGCATGATGCCGTCAGAAGCCGAACGAGATAGGAAACATCGCATCCTTTTATGATGAAATCATCTCGTTGATTTCCTCTTCGCTCATACCTGTTGCGATGGATATAGTAGCGATGTCAAATCCTTTTGCCTTGAGACGTTGTATCGTCTCTAACTTTTCTTCTTGTCTGCCTTCTATCATTCCTTTCTCCATTCCTTTCTCCATTCCTTTCTTCAATCCTTCCTCCATTCCGGCATCTAATCCTTCTTTCCTTCCGCTCTCGTGGCCTTCCCTATGTGCGCTGTTGAAGAAGGTTCGTTCTGTACGGATGATATCCCAGAATTTGTCGTAGCCGAGCAGCTGTGCGTCGGGCTTATCACCAAATCCGGGTGTTCGCCAAAAACTTTTTGAAAGTGAGGTCTGCTTTAGGATCAAGATATTTCTTTGCTATAATCGTTCTATTTTTGCGCAAATATACAACATTTTTTTTCTTACGGACGAATTATAACTGTTAATTTTTCAGTGTGCCTTGCATTCTCTCCCATCCGTTTCATTCACACGTTCTCTATGCCAGACATTTTTATTGCAGCCTTTGGTGTATTGCTTCTTATGTTCTGATGGAGGTGTTGAATAATCAGTATGTGAAAATGGAGATAAGCGGGAGATGGTCGCTGAAACCTCCGTTTATCACTGGCCCGCGGAAAAAGCGGTAAGGCTTCACCCCTCCATATTTCATATCAGGTTCGAGCAGGCAGGGATGGTTGGCGATATACGTTTTCTTGTGTTTTCTTTTCATAGCTTCAGAAACAAGTATATGGTCGAGACTTCCCCATCCGCCTTGGTATCGGTATGTGCCTTTCACCTTTTTGTCGCCTTTGACGAACTGCTTCGAACTGATGTCGGCCAGTCCATGTCCCACTAAGAATTGGATGCTTTTGTTCTTGTCATAATCATTGAAGTCGCCCATGACGATTATGTTTTCAGCCTTGTCCTCTGTCGTGTGTTTTATGGAGTCAATGCTTTGCATGAGGCGTTCAGCGACCGCCATCCTGTAAGGTTCTGATGCCCGCTCTCCTCCTCTGCGGCTCGGGGCGTGTACCACAAAGACATGCAGCATCCCGAACATAGCCTCGCCTTTCACATATAATATATCGCGCGTGGGTTGCATGTCCGCTGTTGGCTCCACTCTCAGTCCGTAATGTTTTATAAGTCTGAAACTGACCGGCTGGTAGAGTAGGGCAACGTCAATGCCGCGGATATCTGGCGATTCTGTCATAACGTATTCGTAGCCGGCGCCTCTGAGCAACGAGCGTCGTGTAAGGTCAAACATGACGCTGTCATTCTCCACCTCACACATACCGATGATGTCTGGTATGTGCATCTCGTCCTTTTCTATGCTTCCCAATACGATGCCTCTTGCCACTGCATTCAGTTTCTTCCAGTATTTCCCGAAATGCCACTCGTATTCTCCTTCGGGTGTGAAATCAGTGTCGTTTTTCAGTGTGTCGTGTTTACAGTCGAACAGATTCTCCACGTTATATTCCATCACCCTGAAATATTTCTCGTTTTTCGTCTCTCCTGAGGCGGGCGAGACGAAGCATGATATGTGGAGCATGATGCTGGTTAGAATGACGGCGCTTCTTTTCATTTATGATGGAGTAGGGACGTTATGCTTTATTTTTTTCTTATGCGAGAAATTTGACACAATGGCTGTTTTATGCAAATTGCCTGTTGACTCTGATGAAAGGTGATGATAAAGACTGAATAATAGGTTATTTTGAAAATATGGTATTTACGTTATCACAACACCTTGAAAAATTTATATCCTTTCATTCGGGCCTTATTCTTATACCTCTTGAACATCACCGTTGTGTGTTGATATTAGGCAGTGTCATCTTTTCGGTACGAACGACTCCCATGTCTGGTCGTCATAGAACACTCTTATCTCTGTTATTCTTCTGTTCTGTTTGTCAATATTTTTCACACACTGTATGTCTGCTACATTTGTCTGTCTTTGTTGTCGTATATTCACCAGGCTTGTTGCAGGGGTGTTTACTGTCTGTCCCATGTCTTGTTCTGTCGTCTGGAAATTCAGCAGGCCTTCGCTATACTCAGGCTGTTTCTCTTGCGCAGCAGTTTGTTCGTCTGAGGCAGGGGATGCCTGTGCAGTGTCCTGGCCAGAGATGAACATGCTGCCCTCACCAAACAACAGCCAGTCGGTGCTCACTTTTGGCATTCTCTGTTTTATTGCTTCTGCTGTCTTTAGGGTAGGGCGTGTGCGTTCTTGCAGTATGTTGCTGAGCGAAGCCGGCGACAGTCCGATGAGCGAAGCAAAACTCTGTTGATTCATGTGCAGCGACTCCATGAGCTGCTGTATTCTGTCTTTCATTATTATATATGGTTTATGGTGATAAATCGTAACGTCTGTCTTTCAGCCAAAAAATCTTGATGCTTTCCCTTGCTGGCAGATCGCCTCTCTTTCTTGAATGTTAAAATCTGCCTTCAGACATTCTTCTCTGCGATTATCCTGCAGAGCATAAGAGATAGTCAAGTGCTTTTTCGGGCTTGTTTCTTACGATTTACAAAGTTAAATATAAAAATTGGAATAAACAAAGTTTTTAAATATTATTATACGTTTTGTAAATTTGGGTTTATAAATATAAATTCATAAATCTGCATTTACATTTCGTCACTAAACTCAATATATGTTTATAAATCCGAATTATAAGTATATAAAATGACATAAATCAATTTCCGCGGTTTTTTACGTAATATTTTGGTCTCTAACAGCTTATTTTTCATGTATATTTGCAAAACGGTGCCGAACAGGCAAAAAATCTTTTAAAAACACGTCCACAAACCCCATTAATATACATAATAATCGGCATAACCTTTGGTAATCAGCGATTTATAATGTAATAATCGTAATGTATAAATATACATATACAATAATGAATATAAATTATTTACATTTATGAATCTTAATCTTGTTTCTTTGAAGGTCTTTTACACCCTTACATTTTATGTATATAAATATAAATTGGCAATTAATCTAATTCACATTAATATACATAAAGTTACAACTATAAATCTAAACAATAGTTAATTGTAAATTATTTAACAGCCCTACAGGCCAAAATCCACAAAATCCTCGTATTTCTCACCATCATCCCAGTTGCTGGATTACAGACGCTGAATTTTGCGTTAAAAATCTCATAAAAGCACTGAATACTAAACAATTAGCTTAAAAATTCTGCTTCTGGAAACTCTGCGTTTTAACATTAATTTAACGCTGTTTTCTGTCCAAATCCCCCTTTTTCTCATCAAAAAGCATCCTAAGAAGCCACTTTTTCCCTCTATTTCAGCCTCATTTTCATGTAAAAAACTGTTAATTCCGTGTTTTTCTCTTAACATTAGCATTCTCCCGCCATTTCTTCTCCTTCCTTTCCCGCTTCCACATATTATATATATAATAAGGTGTCAAGGCTGTGTTTCCTGCCGACCGCTTACAGTTTCATCACGTCCTCCATTATGTCTTTTTCATCAAAATTCCCACCTTGTAATGAAAACCCAATCTGTTTTCGGATAAAAAATCCCTCCATACGTGGCATCTGTTACCACTGTATGGAGGGATTGTTTTTGCATTATGTTCATAGTCAGAAAGCCCTCTCTCTGATGAGGTTTTTCTACCCTGTCAGTGCAGGATGAAGAAGAGCATCTCCTGCATCAGTTCTCCGTCTGTCGCGCTCTTGTTGTTTATGCCGTTGCTTTTTGCTGCTGTTGTGCGCAGCTTCTGTATGATCTGCATCGTCTTCATCGGGGTGTATAGTCTCATGGCGTTAATGTATTCTCTTGCCGCCCATCCGCCTCTCAGCCCGAGCCATGAGGCGAGTTCTTCTTCATTATTTCTCTTAGGACAATAGTATGCTGCCATCAGATTTTGGAAGAAAGGAAAGATCATCGGTATGGCACTGTGCAGGTTTCCTGCTTTCGGATTTTTGTCAAAATATTTCATAATCCTGTTGCATTTCATCACGTCTTTCTTCGCCACTGCATCCCTCAGCTCGAATGTGTTGAAATCCTTGCTTATCCCGATTTGCTCTTCAACCATCTCTGCTGTGATGCGTTTTTCGCTGTCCTTCATGGTGATTAGCAATTTGTCGATTTCGCAAGATATGCGGCTCAGGTCCGCTCCTATTGCATCAGCAATCATCGTGCTTGCTTTTTGTTCGATATCCTTCCCTTTTCCCTTGGCGTAAGATGTGACAAAAGCCGGCACGGCATAGTCTCTTATTCTTTTGCTTTCGAAGACAACTCCGTTCTTCTCCGCCTCTCCTATCCATCCCTTCTTTCCCTTCGGAGCTTCTTTCTTGTAGCATATCACGAGTATTGTTGACGGGTTGGGGCGGCGCATGTATTTCTCTAATTGTTCTATGCCCTTCATCAGTTGTGCCTCGCGCACCACAATCACCTGCCGTTCTGCCATCATCGGGACAATCATGGCGGTGTCGGTGACCTGCACAGCGGAAGTGTCCAGACCATACATCACAATCATGTTATAGTCCCGGTCCTCCGGCTTCAGTGCATTCTCCACAATCATATCTGTCAGTTTGTCGATGAAATATGGTTCGTCACCCATAAACAGATAAATCGGCGAGAATTGTTTCTCCTTTATCGCTTTGGCTATGCTGTCGTATGTCGTCGCGTTGCGTTTTTCAGCCATGTTCTGTCAGATGTTATTCGTTCGTGTTTTTTTTGTTTCTTTTGTCGGCATCGGTCGGGATTCTGGACAAAGCCGTTCCGTTTCCATGAAAATCGTGGCATTTCTCTTGAAATATTTTGATGTTCGGAAATAAAGCATTACCTTTGCCATACAATCGCCGGCAAAGTTACATCAAAATACTCAAACGGCAAAATAAATTTCACCCCAAATTCATATTTTCTCCACCCTTCCCGCTTATGGACCCTCTCAATCTGCCGCCTTTCCAGGCTAAGCTTCAGCGCCGCGACCAGCGTGTCTTGATTCTCGACATCCTCCGCCGGCGTTATGTCGCTCTCACTCCCGAAGAGTGGGTGAGGCAGCATTTCGTCCATTTCCTGATTCAGCACAAAGGCTATCCCGCCACTCTCATGCAGAACGAGATAGAGCTTCGATGCGGACAGAAGCGTCTCAGGTGCGACACAGTCGTTTACGACCGCAGCGGCGCGGCTCGTGCCATCATCGAATACAAGGCCCCTGCAATCCCCATCACACAGAAAGTGATTGAGCAGATTGCTACCTATAATATTCTCCTTCATGTGGATTATCTCATCGTTAGCAACGGAATGAAACATTTCTGCTTCAGTATAGACTACGAGAGACGCGCCATCAACCCGCTCAGTTTCATACCCGACTATGCCGAGATGCTCGGGGCAGCATCGCCATGACCCCTTTTATCCGCATCCATGGGTGCTCCATCCCATGCTCCTCTCCTACCTTTAAAACGCTGACATATTTTTCCATACAACTATGATAAAGAAAAGCCGCGAGATGAATTCAGAATGGGCGGCATCCCTGTTCCGCCGTGCTCCCTACGTCACCGTCAGTTTCGTCACGCCTGAGGGCGAGCCATACGCTGTGCCGCTTTCTCTCGCATCCGCAGACGGACAAATCTGGTATTTCCATTGTGCGCCTGTCGGAAAGAAACTCGACTGCATACGCTACAATCCGAAAGTCTGCTTATCCGCCGTCACACGCTGCGAGCCTACCGTAGGACCTAAAGACTCTGCCTTCACCCTCCAGTTTGAATCCGCCACCGCCACCGGCATGGCAGAGATAGTGGATGACGTCGAGGAGCAGACAAACGCGCTGCGTCTCATCTGCGAGCGGTTCCTCCCGCAACATCTGCACTGCTTCGACGAGAGTGTCAAGCGAAGCCTCCACCGCACCGCCGTGGTACGCATCACACTCTCCGCTCCTCCCGTCGGCAAGCGTAAGGCTTACGACAAGAACGGCGATGAAATGAAATGGCAACGCATGGAATGATGCCCCGCGCCTTTCGCTCCACATAACCACATCCTCCGAACAATCCTTTTCCCACCTATTTATGTCACAATACAACCCTACATTCCCCACCGATGACAATGCGGCGCTGTCAGCCATCATCGAGACAATGGCAGATTTCCAGGACAATGCCACGCCAGTTGACAATCTCCCGCCTCTCGTCATGCCCTACTACGACACCATGCAGGTCGTGGCAGGCTTCCCTGTCCCGTTAGACAACGACGAATTGGCGCAGAACGTCGATCTCCTCCGTATGCTATGCCCAAATCCCGAAGCGTCTTATCTCGTGCGTGTTCATGGCGATTCGATGGTTGGAGTAGGCATTTACGACGGAGACATCCTCATAGTAGATAAGTCAAACCGTTCCCCCTCCGAACACGATGTCGCCGTGTGCGAGCTGAACGGTGAATACACCATAAAGCATGTAGCAAACCGTCAGGGCATACTCTTCCTCATACCTGCCAACCCCGCCTATCCTGAGATAGAGATTTCCCCGGACGACGCCTTCTGCATCTGGGGCACTGTGACATTCACCATACACAAGCCACGAAACTGACATCTCCTCGCCGCAGCCGACCTTTTTCCGTTCTCCCGCCGCCCATCTTTCCGCCGGCTGCTATGCTTCTGCCGCTGGCTGCTATATGTCCTTGCCGTTTCCCGTGCCCCTCCCTGCCGTCTCCCTGCCTCTTCCTGCAAGTGGTTCCCTTCCCGTTTTTTCTTCCTTTGTTATACAATAGGGCAGGGCATCGGCATCGTAGAATCATACAAGAAACTCCATCCACTGATACTTTTTTATCTTAATAAAAGAGCAGAGAAAACAACACTTTCCTTATGTTGAAACAACAAAATCTGCCATTTTTGCCTGTTCTGCCACCGCATTTTGCCTGTTTCACCCTCCCGTTTAGACTGTTTAGCCCTCCCGTTTAGACTATTTAGCCTCGTGGTTCAGACTGTTTAGCCTCCTCATTTTGACTATCTTGCCCTCTCATTTTGACTATTTAGCCCCCAAACCACCCTCTTCGTCCATGCCCATTTTCTAACCTTCATTCCGCGTTTCGTCATAACTTCCTCACAATCAGCGGCATACAAAAACCGTCAAAAATATCGCGAAAAACCGCCTCCTCCTTCCCTCCGTTCTCTCCACCCGCCCTTTTCAGTGTTTCTGGGGGATAAAATAGTATCACCGCCCCCTCTCCATCCCCTCCCGATGATACTTTTTTGCCCTCCCTCCCTTCCCGTCCCCAATCCCCCATTTCCCCTCCTTCATGGTCCTGTTCCCCGCAGCTCGGCTGCGGGGCTTGTCCCTCCCTTTCTCCCCGCATATATATAATTTAAAATATGTGTGCCCCCTCCCCGCGCTTGACAAAAATCAAAGAAAGCATGAAAAACGTCTTTTTTTTGAAAAAAATCCCGGAAAAGT
>CALZMB010000105.1 GCA_945788485.1 uncultured bacterium
AAAGTGTCATTGCGGCTTGCAGATGATACTATTTTGCACGTCATGAAATCTCGGGGAATCATTTCATTTATGCCCGGAAATCACTTCTTTGGCACAGTTTTATGCACTTCGGCATCTAAGAAGCAGTGTTTTGCGACGTGAAATAGTCAAAATGAGACTGTAAAATAGTCAAAGTGAGGGCATGAAATAGTCAAGACAGCACGCCAAAACAGTCTGTCTTGCACCAGAAAACAGCTGTTTTTCCCCGATTTTCAGCATCGCATTTTCAGCTGTACGCTTACAAACACTTGAAAATCAAGGGTATATGAACAACATATAAAAACCGCGAAAAATCCGCCCTGTACTGTGCCCGAGCGGTCAGACGCATGATTTTGATGATGACAAGCGTCAAAATAGTATCATGAACGCTTCTATTCTCCAGCGTCTGATACTATTTTATCCGGCACGCAGGATTATCGCCAAGCCAGCAACTGCTCATGCCCTTAGGTGCTGAGTAGTTACCAACAACCATCAAAACGTTAATTATTGTTTACATTTCAGCCTTATACGGGATATTTGTAGTATATTTGCAAATTATTGACATCACCCTCCTGGATTATTAATATTAATAAGGTACGTGAGGGCAAAAAAAACAACTTAACCTGAAAATATCAAAATGACATGAAGACAAGACAGATTCTATGCACTGTGGCATTAGCCGCAGCAATGGCGGCAAACGCACAGAACGACGGAGGCATCTCACAGGAAATGCTGAAAACCATCACTGCGCAACCAGAACAATCGCAGGCACAGAAAGCACTGACAAACGCTATCCAGCACAACGGGATAGAACTGCTGGCACGCGGAAAGGCACAACTTGCCCCAGTGCCTGCAACATTCTCTATAGAGACGAAGAAACAGTCGATACAGAACCAGAAGAGTTCTGGACGATGCTGGATGTTCTCTGGGCTGAACGTGCTGAGAGGACAGTTCGCGGCAGCCAACCCTGACAAGGCTGTCGTCTTCTCGCAGGACTATCTCTTCTTCTGGGACCAGCTCGAAAAAGCGAACCTCATGCTGCAAGGCATCATAGATACGGGCAAGAAAGACATCAACGACCCGGAGGTGCAATTCTTCTTCGCTGCCCCAATCAACGACGGCGGAACATTCTGCGGCGTCATTGACCTCGTCAGCAAATACGGACTTGTGCCACAATCCGTCGCGCCGGAGACATTCTCGTCTGAGAGCACGGCACAAATGCGGCGCATACTCAGCAGCAAACTGAGAGAATACGGACTGAAACTGCGCAAGATGCTGGCGGAAGGAAAGAAGGCCAACGCAGTCAAGGCAGAAAAGACCGTCATGCTCAAGGATATCTACCGCATGCTTTGCATGGCATACGGAGAACCTGTAAAGGAATTCAAATACGCGCACGTCAATGCAGAAGGCAAAGTGGCGGGAGAAGAAAAGACCTACACCCCTCTCTCGTTCGCAGAAGAATGTGGCGCAACAAATCTCGCGGACAAATACCTCATGGTGATGAACGACCCAAGAAACGAGTATCACAAGGTTTACGAGATACAATACGACAGACACACATACGACGGACACAACTGGAGATACCTCAACCTCCCGATGGAAGAAATCGAGCAACTCGCCATCGCATCGCTGAAAGACGGACAGAAGATGTACTCCTCGTACGACACCGGAAAGATGCTCGACCGCAAACGCGGCTTCTGCAGCATGCAGAACTTCGACTACGCAAACCTCTTCGAGACACAGTTCCCGATGACGAAAGCCGAGCGGCTGCTCACAAGAGACAGCGGCTCGACACACGCCATGACACTGACTGCCGTCAATCTCAATGCAGACAACAAGCCCGACGCATGGAAAGTGGAGAACTCATGGGGTACAGAAAGCGGACAGAAAGGCTATCTCATCATGACCGGAGAATGGTTCAAAGAATATATGTTCAGACTGGTGGTGGACAAGAAATACGCCACAAAAGCACAACTGAAGCAGGCTGAGGCAAAGCCTATACCGCTGAAGTATGACGACGCACTTTTTGAAGATGAATAAACTCTTAGACAACATAGACTACCCATCCGACCTAAAAAAACTGAAAACAGACGAACTGCCTGCGCTCTGCAAAGAGCTCAGGCAGACTATCGTCGATGAACTCGCTGTCAATCCCGGACATCTCGCATCAAGCCTGGGCGCGCTGGAACTTACCGTAGCCCTGCACTACGTCTATGACACCCCAGACGACCGAATAGTGTGGGACGTCGGGCATCAGGCGTATGCGCACAAGATTCTGACAGGGAGGAAAAGCCGGTTCTGCACAAACAGGAAACTGCATGGGCTGAAACCTTTCCCGTCACCGGAAGAATCAGAATACGACACTTTCCCGTGCGGACACGCATCAAACAGCATCTCAGCAGCACTCGGCATGGCTGTGGCAGCGAAACTGACAGGACAGCAACGGCATGTCGTGGCGGTCATAGGAGACGGAGCAATGTCGGGCGGCCTCGCGTTCGAAGGGCTGAACAACGTCTCGTCGTCGCCTAACGACCTGCTTATCATACTCAACGACAACAATATGTCTATCGACCGCTCGGTGGGAGGCATGAAACAATACCTGCTCTCGCTGAACACAAACGAGACATATAACAACATGCGGTTCAGATTCGCACGGTGGATGTCGGAACATGGTTTCATGAGCGACAACAGACGTAACGGAATAATACGCCTCAGCAACGCGATGAAGTCGGCAATCTCACATCAACAGAATGTCTTCGAAGGGATGAACATACGATATTTCGGACCTGTTGACGGCAATGACGTGAAAGAAGTGACAAGAGTCCTGCGCCTGCTGAAGAACATGACAGGCCCGAAACTGTTGCACTTGCACACAGTGAAGGGACATGGATATCCTCCCGCCGAGAAACGGCCGACTATATGGCACGCCCCGGGAAAGTTCAACCCGGTCACAGGCGAACGCATTTCGGCTGGAGAAAACAAACTTGAAAAAGAGACGGCAATGCCACAAAAGTTCCAGGATGTTTTCGGACACACCATTCTCGAACTCGCAGAGAAGAATCCGCGCATCGTAGGCATCACGCCTGCCATGCCCACAGGATGCTCGCTCAACATCATGATGGACGCCATGCCACACCGCACTTTCGATGTCGGAATAGCAGAAGGACACGCCGTGACATTTGCCGGAGGCATGGCAAAAGACGGGCTGCAACCCTTCTGCAACATCTACTCCGCCTTCGCGCAACGCGCCTACGACAACATCATCCACGACGTGGCAATGCTCAACCTGCCCGTTGTGATATGTCTCGACCGTGCAGGACTGGTTGGAGAAGACGGGGCTACACACCATGGAGCTTTCGACCTCGCCGCTCTGCGCCCGATACCAAACCTCACAATCTGCTCGCCCATGGACGAATGCGAACTGCGGCACATGATGTACACAGCACAGCTGCCCGGCAAGGGGACATGGGTGATACGCTACCCGAGAGGATGTGGCTCGCGACCTGACTGGAGATGCGAGATGCAGGAACTCGAAGCGGGGAAAGGACGGAAGATATACTCGCATACCGGAGACGGACCTTACGGACAGAAAACCGCCAGGACAGCACTACTCACCATAGGCCCTATAGGACATGACGCAGAAGAAGTGGCGCGGCAGCTCGACATCACACACTACGACATGAGATTCCTGAAACCAATCGACGAGGATATTCTGCGCTGCGTAGCAGAGCAATGCGACGTGGTGGTGACAGTTGAAGACGGCGTGCGGAACGGAGGATTAGGCTCTGCCGTCACCGAATGGATGGACGACCATCACCACCCAGTCCACGTAGAACGCATTGGATTGCCCGACAGTTTTGTCGAACACGGCACCGTCGCCGAACTAAGGCGCATCGCAGGCCTCGACAAAGATGCCATCACAAAGACATGCCTCAGAGAAGCCGGCATAGACGAAGCCTGACGGCAAAGCCGCCGCTCTCTTGCGCCGAAGCTGAAGTCTGCACAACGAAGACAACGGCACGACACAGGCAGACGCCACACACAAGACATCCAAACACTATCCCGAACAAACAAGGTGGGTTCTTTAAGTTCGC
This sequence comes from uncultured bacterium, assembly GCA_945788485.1. Taxonomy (GTDB): domain Bacteria; phylum Bacteroidota; class Bacteroidia; order Bacteroidales; family Bacteroidaceae; genus Prevotella. Next base: position 4,113 of record CALZMB010000105.1, read on the forward strand.
TTTGTTAGATTTTGAGATTATTTTCGAGGACAAATTGAAAGTTGGAGAAGGAGCGTAGCGGGCTACGCGACTGATACAACTTACAATTTGAACCGAAAAGAATCCAAAAGATAACAAAACGTTAAACAGTAATTATCATTCCTTTTAATTTAACGGTGGGAATTTATAGAACCCACCATTAATTATCAAGACAGATGAAGGTAATAGTTGCCGGAGCTGGTGCCATGGGCACACATCTCACTAAACTCCTTGCAGGCGAGAACATCGACTGCACCCTCATAGACCCCAACCACGAACGCCTGGCAGGTCTGGACTATGACTACGACCTCATGACCATCACCGCCTCGCCAACCAGCCTGAAAGCCCTGAGACAGGCAGGAGTGGCGAAAGCCGACCTCTTCATCGCCGTCACGCCGCAAGAGACGACAAACATCACATGCTCTGTCCTCGCCAAAGCACTCGGGGCAAAGAAGACGGTGGCACGCATAGACAACTTCGAATATGTCAACTCCGACACGCCGGACGTCTTTTCCGAGATAGGCGTGGACGAACTGATATACCCCGAGGTGCTCGCCGCGGCAGACATCATCAAAGGCTTGAAGATGACATGGGTGAGACAGAGATGGGATATCTTCAACGGACAACTCGTACTCCTCGCAATAAAGATAAGAGAATGCGCACGCATACTGCACACGCCGCTGAAAGATCTCTGCGGACCTGACGACCCGTATCATATCGTAGCCGTCAAACGCGGCAACGAGACTATCATCCCAGGAGGTATGGACGTGCTCGAGACACAAGACCTCGCATATTTCATGACAAAGCGAGACTTCATACCACAAATTCGGAAACTCGTCGGGAAAGAAGACTACGAAGACGTTCACAACGTCATGATAATGGGCGGAGACAAAGCCGCAGTGCGCGTTGCTCACACCATGCCGGAATACATGAACCTCAAAATCATCGAACAGAACGAGGAACGATGCCGGCAACTCAACGAGCTGATAGACAAAAGCAATGTCATGGTGATTCACGGAGACGGCAGAGACATGGCACTGCTGAGAGAAGAGAACATCTCCAACACGCAGGCTTTCGTAGCCCTCACCGGCAACGCCGAGACAAACATCCTCGCTTGTCTCGCTGCCAAGAGAAGAGGCGTGCGAAAAACTGTAGCGCAAGTTGAGAACCTCGACTATATATCCATGGCAGAGAGCCTTGACATCGGCACAATCGTGAACAAGAAGACCATCGCCGCAGGACATATCTACCAGATGCTGCTCAACACCGATGTGACAAACGTCAGGTTCCTCATGACATCAAACACCGACGTGGCAGAGTTCGTCGCCTCATACGGCTCGAAAATCACGAAGAAGCCGGTGAAAGACCTCGGACTGCCGAAAGGCGTCACCATCGGCGGACTGATGAGAGACGGAGAAGGCATGCTCGTTTCCGGCATGACACACATACAGCCCGGAGATTCGGTCATGATATTCTCGCACGACGTCAACCTCAGAAAGATAGAGACACTCTTCAAATAATACACTCTACAGAACCGGGATACTCCACGATAGGGAAAAAGAAAACAAACGAAGACGATTGATGCTCAACTGGAAATTACTTAACAAGATAATAGGCTCGCTGCTCATGATTGAAGCGACGCTGATGCTCATCTGCTCCATAATGTCATTATGCTACGGAGAGAGCGACACGCTGCCCTTCATCTGCAGCACAGCCATCACAGCCGCCGGCGGTGTGGCATGCAGAATCATCGGGCGAGGCTCCGACAACAACCTGCGCAGGAAAGAAGCCTATTTCCTCGTCACCGCCACATGGGTCGTCTTCTCTTTCTTCGGAATGTTCCCGTTCCTAATAGGCGGATATACAGAGAATGTCACCGACGCCTTCTTCGAGACGATATCCGGCTTCACGACAACAGGCGCAAGCATCATCAATGATGTCGAAGCGCTGCCACATGCCATCCTTTTCTGGCGGTCCATGACACAGTGGATAGGAGGTCTCGGCATCGTCTTCTTCACCATCGCGCTCCTCCCGTCGCTTGTCGGAAGCGGAAGCGTGAAAGTCTTCTCTGCCGAGACGACAGGTCCGATACACACGAAGATGCACCCGCGCCTCTCCACCAGCGCACACTTCATCTGGATGATATACATCATTCTCACACTCGTCTGCGCATTGTGCTACTACATCGGCGGAATGTCAGCATTCGACTGCATCAACTATTCCATGACGACACTGGCGACAGGAGGGTTCGCGACGCACAACAGCTCGACAGAATTCTTCAACTCGCCTTTCATCGAATACACCGCGACGCTGTTCTGCTTCCTCGCCGGCATCAATTTCCTGATGCTCTACACTACCATCATCAAGCGTCAGATACACGACTTCTTCCGCAACGGCGAGATAAGGCTGTATATCGGGGCGATAGTGATATGCACCGCCATCGTGATGTATTATCTGATGAGCAAGAACGGATATGATTTCTGGAACGCGTTGAGGTTCGGGCTCTTCCAGGTCGTGTCGTTCATCACCAGCACCGGACTGTTCAGCGACGATGCCGGGCAATGGCCGCACGTCACATGGATTGTGCTCGGTGTGTGCATGTTCATAGGAGGCTGCGCCGGCTCGACAGCCGGAGGAGTGAAGTGCATGAGACTCGTGTTCGTCTTCAAAATCATAGCCAACGAGTTCAAGCAGATACTGCACCCGAACGCCATGCTGCCCGTCAGGATGGGCGAGAACATCATCGCGCAGAAGACGCTCAACAGCCTCATGCCGTTCTTCGCGCTCTATCTCACCCTCTTCCTCATTTCCGCGACGTATTTCACAGCCATCGGAGTGGATGTCATCAACTCCATCACGCTCTGTCTCTCATGCCTGTCAAACGTCGGGCCGACACTCGGTGTTGAAATCGGCCCGACAATGTCGTGGGCTGAGCTGCCGGTCTCGTGCAAATGGTTCTGCGCCACAATGATGCTCATCGGGCGTCTTGAGATATTCTCGGTCCTCATTCTCTTCACGCCGGAGTTCTGGCGCAACAACTGAGAATGTCGTCCGGCGCAATGAAACGACATGCTGCAAGAAAGACAACATATAGGTATTAGTAAAACTATAGGGTGGTTCTATAAATTAGCCTTGACAGATTTCGATTCTATTTTCGAGGTCAAAGTGTAAGTGAGAAAGGGAGCAATGCGGGCATTGTGACCGAACGAACTTACAGTTTGAGCCGAAAAGAGAACGAAAGATGGCAAGACGTTATATACTGCTCTGAAAATATATCTTCGGTGGTAATTTATAGAACCACCCTATAATCACAACTAAAATAGCAAGACAATGAAAGTAGCAATTGTAGGTGCCAGCGGCGCCGTAGGGCAGGAGTTTCTCCGTGTCCTCGATGAAAGGAATTTCCCACTCGACGAACTCGTCCTCTTCGGTTCAACACGTTCTGCCGGAACAAAATACACGTTCCGCGGCAAAGAGTACGAAGTGCAGCTCCTCGAACACGGCGACGCCTTCAAGGATGTCGATATAGCCTTCACGTCCGCCGGGGCAGGCACATCAAAAGAGTTTGCGGAAGACATCACACGCTACGGCGCAGTGATGATCGACAATTCAAGCGCATTCCGTATGGA
>CALZMB010000106.1 GCA_945788485.1 uncultured bacterium
CCACCGAGGAATGCTCCAAAATAACCTAAAGCTTTCATAGTTTGTGTCCTTTCTTTTGTTTGTGAATAATTGATTAACGGGTGCATAGATTCTGCTCGTAGCCAGAAGACTGTGATGCTTGCTGCATATCGTCGTGGGCTTGCGGCAGGTCTGCCAGCCCCGTGTTTATGACATTGCAAAAGTATGAAAGTTTTTCTTCTTGACCAAAAATATTATCTAATAATTTGTTAAATATATCCTTTTTCACCCTTTTAACAAACTTTATGCGCATATTTGTTGTGCGTATCGTGTTTTATTACTAATTTTGTAGCCGTGTGAGAATACACAATGATCAGAAACCGATACATTAACTCATTATTTATATCTTACGAAGATGAAGAAATCCATAATCGTTTGTGCAAGCCTCTGCGCAGCACTGTTAATTTCAAGTTGTGGCTCAAATAAAGAAAGTGCTTACCGTAAAGCATACGAAAAAGCGCTTGCTCAGGAAAACAATACAACACAGCAGCCTGTCACTGCTCCTGTCGTTGAACGTCCTCAGCAAACTCAGACGCAGCCTCAGACACAGGCACCGGTTCAGAACTACGATAATGTCGCAGTGCGCACGGAGAATGTCAATCTCGTTAGCGGCGACGGATTGAAAGGCTACAGCGTTGTCGTCGGCTCATTCGGACTAAAGTCAAATGCAGAGGATATGCAGGCGAGACTGAGAAATGCAGGATATGCAGCGCAAATCGTGTTCAATCCGTCAAACAGCATGTACCGCGTGGTGGCTTCTACGTTCGACACTAAGGCTGCTGCTGTCAACAGCCGAGATGCACTGCGCTCGCAGTATGCTGACGCTTGGCTGCTCTACAGCAAATAAAACACTACACCACATTGCAACATGCAATTGTAAACAATACGGAAACAAACTACAAATACAATACTTGATGCGAATACTTTCTGTTGACTACGGAAAGAAACGAACCGGAATAGCAGTCACCGACCCATTGCAGATTATCGCCAATGGATTGGTGACTGTTCCTACGTCTGAACTGCTGACGTTTCTGAAAGACTATTGTGAACACGAAGAGGTGGAGACAATCGTCTTCGGAGAACCAGTACAGCCTAACGGCTTGCCCAGCGAGAATCTGCAACGTGTCAAAGCTTTTGCTGGCAAACTGCAGAAAGCACTGCCAGACGTGAAAATCGACTGGTATGACGAGAGATTCACCTCTGTCCTTGCGCACAAGACAATGATAGATGCCGGACTGGGAAAGAAATCAAGACAGAACAAAGCCCTTGTCGATGAAATATCAGCAACGATAATTCTACAAGACTATCTTCAGAAAAAGCGGTTAACAACACTCTGAAAGATGGACTCGATAAATTCGCGTCGTCAGACTTCATAAACTTAAAATCTTGGTGGATTACTTGTCCTGTTCACTCACTTGCCAAGAGAGGGTTGTTGACAGAACCCACCTTAATACATCAACTTTATGATATTACCTATTTATACATACGGACAACCTGTTTTGAGAAAGGTGGCTGAGGATATCACACCAGACTATCCGGAACTCGACACACTCATACAGAACATGTGGGAGACACTCGCACAGAGTGAAGGCATCGGACTTGCAGCACCGCAAATCGGAAAAGCCATCAGGCTTGTCCTTATTGACCTTGACCCTCTCGCAGAAGACCTGCCGGAATACAAAGACTTCAAAAAAGTCTATATCAATGCACACATCATCGAGCTCGACGATAACTCAAAGAAAGAGACATCGCAGGAAGGATGCCTCTCTGTTCCTGCTATACACGAGAATGTCACACGTCCGACACGCATACACGTCGAATACGATGACGAGAATTTCAAACATCACGACGAGTGGGTGACAGGCTATCTGGCACGCGTCATGCAGCATGAGTTCGACCATCTCGAAGGAAAGATGTTCATCGACAGAATCTCGCCATTCCGCAAACAGATCATCAAGACAAAGCTCAAGGCTCTGCTGCAAGGCAGATTCCAATGCGGATACAAGACAAAGGCTCCGAGAGTATAACCATCGAGATGGCGTGACTGCATCGGTCAACTTCTTCAGGCTGCGCTTCCATAATCAGGTGTCCAGAATAGAAATGGCATTGAAAAGATTCCTTCATAAAGCATCATGCGCATTGCTGCTGCTGGCGACGGTTTTGTCACCAGCCTGCAAAGCCGTGGCGCAGTTCAATACCGACCGTCTGCTGACAAGCGGAAAAGTTGCGCTGCATTACGAGGACTACGTCTTGTCAATACAGTATTTCTCGCAGATAATCATCCTCAAGCCGCATCTCTACGAACCGTGGCAGATGAGAGGCATCGCCAAATTCTATCTTGACGACTACAGCGGGGCGGAAGCGGACGCTACAGAAGCCATCCTCCTCAATCCTTACATTGCAGACATATACGACCTCCGTGGCATCAGCCGTATCAGGCAGCAAAACTTTGAAGGCGCTATAGACGACTACACAAAAGCCATCGGATGCGCACCCGACAACAAAAGTTTCTGGTATAACAGGGTGATATGCAGAATAGAGAAAAAGGATTATGAGAAAGCGCACGAGGAGCTCGACTTCATGATACAGCGCTGGACAAACTTCTCAAATGCCTACACTGCTAAGGCTGAGACATACATCCTCCAGAAAGACACCGTCACCGCTGCCCACTGGCTCGACGAGTGTGTGAAGGTTGACCCCTTCAATGCTGACGCATGGACCGCAAGAGCAAACATCGCCATGTCAAGAAAAGAGTGGCAGGCTGCCGATACACTCTTGTCAAAAGCCATACATCTACGTCCAAGAGTAGCGCCTAACTATGTGAACAGGGCACTGGCACGATGCAATATCAACAATCTGCGAGGCGCGATGGCTGACTATGACATTGCCATTGACATCAACCCGGACAATTTCCTCGCACATTACAACCGCGGACTGCTTAGGCAACAGGTGGGAGATGACAACAGGGCGATTGAAGACTTCAACTATGTCCTTAGGATGGAACCAGGCAATGTCATGGCTCTCTTCAACCGTGCCGTGCTCCTCGACCAGACAGGCAATCTGCGCGCAGCAGTCAGAGACTATACAAAAGTGATTGACCAGTTCCCTAATTTCTGGGTCGGACTGTCAAAGCGTGCCTCATGCTACAGGAGACTCGGCATGACAGCGAAAGCCGAACTCGACGAGTTCCGTATCCTGAAGGCACAGATGAACAAGCATCTTGGAGTGCAGCCGAGATGGAGCAAAGCCAAGCTGCAGGAGATGCGTAAGAAGAGTGAAATCGACCCGAATAAATACAGCCAGCTCGTTGTGGCTGACGAACAGCAGACAACGCACGAATATCAAAGCGCATTCCGCGGAAAGGTGCAGAATGCGGCTGTAACAATCGACTTCCTTCCAGAACAACCAATCACTGGCATTGACCCAGCCAACGGACAGAGCAAACTGCAGAATTATGCCGACGCCATGTCAAATGCCGGCAGTCTCAAACCGATGTTCTCCGCGACAGTAGCTGATGTCACGCAACAAATAAAGACGTCACCCGACAACGCATCACTATATTACACCCGAGGGACGATTCTCGCAAAGAACGGAGACTATGCCGACGCCATTGAAGATTTCACCAAGGCGTTGACAATCGACCCCCTCATGCCAGAGGCATATTTCAATCGAGGCCTCTGCCTATACTTCTCCGAAAAGAAGAACGAAGCGATGCGCGACCTCAGCAAAGCGGGCGAATTGGGCCTGTACAGCGCTTACAGCGTCATGAAAAAGCTCAACGCTAACAAAAAATAAGCTGCATTTTTGCGTATCTCACAAAAAAACGTTAACTTTGCACACGCGAAAAAAACAAATTCAGCCTTTGTCGTTTGTATGACATTGGCATAAACATATAATAAAATGATTAAAATCACATTCCCAGACGGCAGCATCCGCGAATACGAAAAAGGTGTTACCGGACAACAAATCGCAGAGAGCATATCGCCAGCTCTCGCACGCAGCGTTGTTTCCTGCGGCGTCAATGGCGAGACAGTTGAACTGAACCGTCCCATTGAGGATGATGCACGCATCGCTTTATACAAGTTCGAGGACGAAGAGGGCAAGCACAGTTTCTGGCACACAAGTGCACACCTTCTGGCAGAGGCTCTGCAGGAGCTCTATCCTGGCATACAGTTCGGCTTCGGCCCTGCTGTAGAGAACGGCTTCTTCTATGATGTCATGCTCCCAGGCGGAGAGATGATAAAAGAAGGCGACTTCAAGAAGATTGAAGACAAGATGCTGGAGTTGGCACGCAAAGACGAACCTCTCGTACGCAAAGAAATCTCAAAGGCAGACTGCCTCGCTGAGTTCGGCGCAGCAGGACAGGTCTATAAATGCGAACACATACAGGACGACCTGGAGGATGGCAGCATCACGACATACACACAAGGCAGCTTCACCGACCTTTGCAAAGGTCCGCATATCCTTTCAACAGGAAGCATCAAAGCTGTCAAACTTACTGCAATAGCAGGAGCATTCTGGCGTGGAGACGCATCACGCGACCAGATGCAGCGCCTCTACGGCATCTCTTTCCCGAAGAAGAAGATGCTTGACGAATATCTCGTCATGCTCGAAGAAGCAAAGAAACGCGACCATCGCAAAATCGGAAAAGAGATGGAACTCTTCATGTTCTCTGAGCGTGTAGGCAAAGGACTGCCGATATGGCTGCCGAAAGGCACTGACCTCCGCATCCGTCTGCAGGAAATGCTGCGCAAGATACAGAAGAATTTCGGCTATCAAGAGGTCATCACCCCGCATATCGGATCGAAGAACCTCTATGTCACGTCAGGACATTATGCCCACTATGGCAAAGACTCTTTCCAGCCTATTCATACACCGGAAGAGGATGAAGAGTATATGCTGAAGCCGATGAACTGTCCTCACCACTGTGAGGTGTTCGCATGGAAGCCACGTTCTTACAAAGACCTGCCTTTCCGTTGTGCAGAGTTTGGCACTGTATATCGCTATGAGAAGTCTGGCGAGTTGCACGGCCTTACACGCGTACGCTCCTTCACTCAAGACGATGCACACATCTTCTGCCGTCCCGACCAGGTTAAGAATGAGTTCCTGCGTGTTCTTGACATCATACAGACTGTATTCAAGATCTTTGGCTTCGGAGAAGATCAGGTGGAGTTCCAGATTTCCCTGCGCGACCCGGATGACCACGACAAGTATATCGGAAGCGACGAAGTATGGGAGTCGGCACAGAACGCCATCATCGAGGCTTGCAAGGAAAAAGGTCTGAAAGCACGTTGCGAGCTGGGCGAGGCAGCCTTCTACGGTCCGAAACTTGACTGTATGGTTAAGGATGCCATCGGCCGCCGTTGGCAGCTCGGCACTATCCAGGTTGACTATAACCTTCCAGAGCGCTTCCAGCTCGAATACACCGCAGAGGACAACAGCAAGCAGCGTCCTGTGATGATACACCGTGCGCCGTTCGGTTCGCTCGAACGTTTCACCGCCGTGTTGATAGAACACACCGCTGGACACTTCCCACTGTGGCTCGCGCCAGAGCAAGTGGCTATTCTCCCTATCTCAGAGAAATTCAACGACTATGCGGCTAAAGTGGCAGAATACTTTGACAGCGTAGGCGTCAGAGCTTCTGTAGATAACCGAAACGAGAAGATTGGACGAAAGATTCGCGACAACGAGCTGAAGCGTGTGCCGTACATGGTCATCGTTGGCGAGAAAGAAGCAGCCGAAGGCAATGTCGCAATGCGCCAGCAGGGTGGAGGAGAGCAAGCTGTGATGAGCATGCAGGACTTCGCTCAGCGCATCAATGCTGAAGTGGCAGAGATGCTCGAAGCAACAAACCTCAAGCCTCAGAACTGACGCTGAAACAGATACAATGTCACACTGACATACCATAAGCACACACAATACACACACTCACTGCATATTCTTGAACACCACAAGATATGCAGTGTTTTTGTTTGTGCCTGTTTTTGGCCTTCGACATACGTAAAAAACAAAAACAGGCTTAAAGATTATACAGGGAATACATATTTACGTAAATTATGTTAAAATTGAGGATTGAAACAATCGTTGGTTATATGTATCTCAAAGAATATTAGTAATTTTGCATCTGCTTTTTTACAAGCATCACAGTTAGTGACAAATAAAGAGGTAATCTTGCATAATGCAAACCATTAACGTTTAATGAAGATAGACAAGAAGAAAGACAATAACCAATACCGTATCAACGAACAGATTCGTGCGAAAGAGGTACGTATTGTAAGCGATGACGGCTCGATGGTCGTGCCTACACGTCAAGCGCTTGAAATGGCACGCCAGCGCGAGGAAGACCTCGTGATGATTTCACCAAATGCCGAGCCTCCTGTATGTCGTATCATCGACTACTCAAAATTCCTCTATCAGCAGAAGAAGAAAGCCAAGGAGATAAAGCAGAAGCAGGTGAAGGTTGAGGTTAAGGAAATCCGTTTCGGACCCCAGACCGATGAACACGACTACAATTTCAAGTTGAAGCACGCTCAGGAATTCCTCAACGACGGCAATAAGGTTCGTGCATACGTCTTCTTCCGCGGACGTTCAATCCTCTTCAAAGAACAAGGCGAGGTTCTGTTGCTGCGTTTTGCCAACGACCTTGAAGAATACGGCAAGGTTGAGCAGATGCCTAAACTCGAAGGCAAGAAGATGTTCCTCTTCCTCGCGCCGAAGAAAGCCGGCGTGGCAAAGAAGAGCCAACAGAAACTCGACCGCGAGAAACGTGAGGCAGAGAAACTCCAGAAAACCGATAACGATACAACTGAGGAGATGCCTGCAAATGGAGGTCTTGCAGCCAATGCAAAAGGTGCTGACGCCCTGGCAAAACTGCAGTTCGACGAATAGACACTCTACTTCAGCAACCGCAACAGCTGTTCTCTTCATCATGTTTTCTCGTCCTTCCCGATAAAGGAAATGTAGATGATTGAATAACGCCAACTCTATGTTGCCGGTTTCTTTCTGACGAGATTACTTCTCTAACTCGCCCCCAAAAAGAATTACAGTGCGTAACGCCCGGTATATGCGTTGCCACATTATTATAATAATAACTTAAATAATTAACAAAAAATGCCAAAAGTAAAGACTAACTCCGCTGCAAAGAAACGTTTCTCTTTCACCGGAACAGGTAAGATTAAGCGTCGTCACGCTTTTCACAGCCACATTCTGACAAAGAAGACAAAGAAACAGAAGCGCAATCTTCTCGGTTTCGAAATCGTTGATTCTTCTAACACAAAGCAGGTTCGTGATCTGCTGTGTCTCCGTTAATCTTATTGTCTAACTTTTAAAGTAAGAAAATTATGCCAAGATCAGTAAATCACGTTGCTTCTCGCGCAAAGCGCAAAAAGATTCTTAAGCTCACCCGTGGCTACTTTGGAGCACGCAAGAATGTTTGGACAGTTGCAAAAAACACATGGGAGAAAGGTCTCACATACGCTTATCGTGACCGTAAGAACAAGAAACGCACATTCCGTGCATTGTGGATTCAGCGTATCAACGCCGCTGCACGCCTTGAGGGTATGAGTTATTCTCAGCTCATGGGCGCTCTCCACAAAGCAGGCATCGAGATCAACCGTAAAGTATTAGCAGACCTCGCCATGAATAATCCTGAGACATTCAAGGCTGTCGTTGCTAAAGTGAAGTAATAAT
>CALZMB010000107.1 GCA_945788485.1 uncultured bacterium
ACATCAAGATGCACAAGAAAATCATCGTTTGCGAATACTGCGGACGCATTCTCGTTGACCCCGAACTGGCAGGCGTAAAGCTCACCGCCACAGGCGAGGAGAAGCCCAAGAAGCGCCGCACCATACGCAAAAAAGCGGCAGACACACCTGCTGAATAAAATCTCACATTGAGAGAAACAGCACAGGTGATAGAGCTGATGAAGACAGCGAAAAATGTTAACGTGTATTAAATAAACAGACGTTTCCTTTCGTATGTCGCAAAAAAAGCGTACCTTTGCACCCGCTTTTAAGATAAAGCACAACGGAGATCCGCTAGCTCAGTTGGTAGAGCACAACACTTTTAATGTTGGGGTCTTGGGTTCGAGCCCCAAGCGGATCACAAAGAGACAGAAGCTTTTGCTTCTGTCTCTTTTTTTGTTTAAACATCCGCAAGAAGAGGGAAAGCCGAGACAAACAAATCAAAACCGGCACCGCGTCTGGCGTCAGAGGTCGCCAGGAGATACTGAACGTTTTTTCATGTATTTCAGCCAGGCATAATGCGGGCGGGAGGCGAGATAGTTTCCCTGATTCTGGTTGGCATACGCCTCGCGCTCGAAAGAGATGTTGCGGTAGGCATTGCCTTTCTTCAGCAGCCTCACCAGCCATTCTGCAAGATACCACAGATAGAAAAACACATATCCCATCTCTTTCATCTGCGCTGTGTGGATGGCCTCGTGGTTGAGCATGAGGCTGTCCGGCACGCATCCGTCGCGCACGAAACAGATGCCGAAGAGATTGATGGCGGCAAAGCCGCGGAACGGGACGAAACGGTTGAATATGACTTTCATGCTGTCTGACTGTTTTGACACATACTGCCATGCGAGAACTGAAGCACTGCGGGGCGGCGCGTGCAAGGCACTGAATCGGCGTGTGCAAGGTGCAGGATACGGCGTGTGCAACGCGCGTGGCGTATGTTATGTCTGCAAAAGTAATGTTTTTCCGTGATAAAACGCCGCGCCTCAGCCGCTCTTTTTGTATTTTTTATGACTTACAGGATAGAGAAATGTCGCGGCTGAAGGCAGAAGGGAGAAGAGAGAAAGCGTGGCGGCTGCCGCAAAAATCCGTTGTATCAAAAAAGTAACACCGCTTTCATAACCATGTAATACGGCTGCCGTAATTTTGCAGCCGAAAAGAAAAGACTTGTTACATTTATGAGAAAAGACAACAGAAGACATTTCAGGATGACACGCCTTGCGCTTTCAGCAGTGACGCTGCTTCTTTCGACATCGGCAATCGCCGCTGACATAAAGGGCAAGGTTGTTGACAAGACGACAGGCGAGGCTCTGATTGGGGCGACAGTGATGTTAGGCAATGAGGGGGCAGTGACCGATGCAGAGGGACAGTTCCGCTTCACGGGACTTGCAAAAGGGAGATACACATTGAAGGTGAGCTATCTCGCCTACCGCACGTTGATGGTTGACAACGTGGCGGCGACAGATGGAGCGGAGACGGCAGAGACTATCGTGGAGATGGAGGAAGACCGCCAGACGTTGGGCGAGGTCACAGTGACGGGCATGTCGCGGCGCAACACAGACGCTGCGATGATAGAGGCGGCGAAGCTGAGCAACATGGTTGTGAGCAACATCTCCGCCCAGGAAATCAAGCGTTCGCAGGACACGAACGCGGGAGAGGTGATACGGCGCGTGCCGGGCATCAGCCTCATCGACGACAAGTTCGTGATGGTTCGCGGCTTGTCGCAACGATATAATAATGTATGGGTGAACGGCGGAGCTGTGCCAAGCTCAGAGGCAGACGCGCGGGCGTTCTCGTTCGACATCATACCAAGCAGCCAGATAGACAATCTCGTGATTGTGAAATCGCCCAACGCGGAGTATCCGGCAGACTTCAGCGGCGGTTTCATCCAGATCAGGACAAAGGACATACCGTCGGGCAACAGCATCGCGGCATCGGCGGGCTTCAACGTGAACAGCGCCACCTCGTTCAGCACGGCGAAGCGCGCTCACCACTGCGGCACATTCCCTCCTGCGGGAGAGGTCTCGCTCATGGGCAGCGGGCTGAACAACGACTGGCGCACAAAGGACGTGACGCCATGGGCTGACCTGAAGCTGTCGAGCGAATGGAGCCTCCGCCAGGACATCGGCAGGGCGAAGTTCGGCATGGTGGGAGCCGTCAGCTTCACCGACGAGGCACGCACCTACCGCGACATGACGAACAACCTTTACGGCGTGTATGACAGCGCCAACGACCGCTGCAACTACCTGCGGCAGTCAACCGACAACCAATACAACCGCAACCGGCGCCTCGGCGGCATGCTGAACCTCGCCTTGCTCTCGCCTTCGGGCAAACACAAATATGAGCTGAAGAACATCGTCAACCTGCTGACGAACCGCAGATACACCGACCGCATCGGCGTGAACGCGCAATCGGACAACGAGACCGGCGCGGAATACTACTACCGCAGCCGCCTGACGACCAACACCCAGGTGACTGGCAGCCACGCCTTCGTCAACGACCGGGTGGAATGGAGCGGCAGCTACTCGTTCGCGAACAGGCTGATGCCCGACCGCCGCCGCTACACCATCGACGACGCGCTTGAGCAGGGGACGATGATGCTCACAGCGGGCAACGAGATCAACCGTGAGTTCACGAAACTGGGCGAGCACATCGCATCTGCCAATGTCAGCGACAGCCACGCCTTCAGCTTCATGGACTTGAAGGTTGGAGCCTACGGCGAATACCGCACCAGAAAATACACGACGCGCCAGTTCATCTACGGCTGGAACATGGAAGAGAACAACCTGCCCGCCGGCTTCCGCACGATGGCGATGCCGGAACTGCTGTCTGACGAGCAGTATTTCGGCCCGGACAAGCTCTATCTCCTCGAAGAGCTGTGCATGCGCAACAACTACAAGGGCAACAACCTTCTCGGCGCGGGCTACGTCTCGGCAGTGCTGCCCCTCGGGCGTTGGGATGTCAATGCCGGCGTGCGCTACGAGCACAACAGCATGGAGCTGATCACCAACTCGCGCGATGACGTAGAGAGCTGGCAGAGCCGCTTCTACCGCAGCAACGACATCTTCCCGTCGCTCAACACGACGTTCCATGTAGATCGCCGCCAGCAGCTGCGCCTCGCCTACGGCAAGTCGGTCAACCGCCTTGAGTTCCGCGAGGTGTCGCCCTCTGTTTACTATGATTTCGACCTCGCCTCGCACGTCCAGGGCAACGTAGATTTGAAATCATGCTACATCCACAACATCGACCTCCGGTATGAGGTCTATCCTTCTAAGGGCGAGATGCTCAGCCTCGCCGCCTTCTACAAGCATTTCTCCAACCCGATAGAATGGACCTACACCGTCGCGGGCGGCACAAGCCTCGTCTATTCGTACGAGAACGCCAAGAGCGCCGACAATGTAGGCGTGGAGCTTGACATACGGAAACGGCTCGACTTCATCGGCCTGCCCGATTTCTCGCTCTCGCTGAACGGCACGCTGATATACTCGCGCGTACGGTTCGACGACAACTCGCTCCACGCCAACCGCCCGATGCAGGGCCAGTCGCCATATCTCGTCAATGCCGGCATCTTCTATACGCACCCCACGAACCGCCTGAACATCTCGCTGCTCTACAACCGCATAGGCAAGCGCATCATCGGCGTGGGCAGGAGCGAAGGCACGACAGGCAGCGACGAAAACGCCCGCGTGCCCGACAGCTACGAGATGCCGAGAGACGTGATAGACCTCGCCGCATCTATGAAGATAGGCAGACACCTCGAGCTGAAAGCCAACATACGCGACTTGCTGGCACAGAAAGTGAGCTACAAACAGTTTGCGGAGACAAAGGCGAAAGACGGCACGCAGAGAGAGATAGAACAGGTCACGAAGCAGTACAAGCCCGGGCGCAATATAGGATTGACAGCCGTGCTCTCTTTCTGACATAAGCCAGTCACGTCATCAAGACACAGAAGAGAAACAGGAGACCCCGTCTCCGTCATACAATATATCAAAACAAAAAACGAAAGACAATGAAAAGAGAAAAGTTTTTAGGATTCGCAAGCCTCATGGCGCTTGCAGTGAGCATGACAGCATGTAGCAGCGACGACGACCCTGTCGCCCCGGTAGCGCCGGAGAAATACGCATGGAGCACCGACGGCGGCCTTAAGGCGTGCGACCACCTGCTGTTCAACGCCACAGACAACAGCGAAGACGCGTCGGGCACACAGATTGGCAACGGCGACGCGGAGTTCGTCTTCACCGGCAAGCAGACACTTAAGAAAGGCACCTACCTGCTGAAGGGATGGGTGTATATAGCCGACGGCGCGGAACTCACCATCGAGCCGGGAACCGTCATTAAGGGCGACAAGCAGACAAAAGCGTCGCTCATCGCCGAGCGCGGCGGAAAGCTTATCGCCAAAGGCACGGCGGCAGAACCCATCGTCTTCACATCTGAAGAGGCTCCGGGCAACCGCAAACCGGGCGACTGGGGCGGCATCATACTCTGCGGCAAAGCGAAGAACAACCAGACAGAGATGCAGATAGAGGGCGGTCCGCGCGCCAAGCACGGCGGCAATGACGACAGCGACAACTCTGGCGCACTGAGCTATGTCCGCATCGAGTTTGCCGGCTATCCTTTCCAGACCGACCAGGAGATCAACGGCCTCACACTCGGTTCGGTGGGCAGCGCGACGCAAATCGACCATGTGCAGGTCTCATACTCAAACGACGATTCCTACGAATGGTTCGGCGGCACGGTGAACTGCCGATATCTCGTGGCATTCCACGGATGGGACGATGATTTCGACACAGACAACGGTTTCTCCGGCGCAGTGCAGTATGGCCTCATCGTGCGCAACGCGAAGATAGCCGACAAGTCGCAGAGCAACGGCTTCGAGAGCGACAACAACGCAGGCGGCTCTGACGTCTCGCCCTACACCAACGCCACGTTCAGCAACATCACCATCCTCGGCCCTAAGGCGCAGAGCGGCGTAGATTTCAAGAACACCACCGACTTCATCACCGGCGGCAGCATGAACCCTAACAACGGCTCCGCGCTTGGCAAGTTCCAGTCAGCCATACAGATACGCCGCAGCTCGCGCCTCAACATCATCAACTCCGTAGCGGCAGGCTGGCCCATCGGCCTGATTATCGACGGCGAGAAAGGCGACACTCCGGCACAGACTAAAGCGGGCGCCATCCGCCTGCACAACAACGTCTTCGCCGACATGGACATCATAGGCTCTGACGCCAACAAGGTGTATGAAGACGTGCTTTACGACGCGGTGAACAAGAGCGTCATCGACGCTTCGCAGCCGTCATGGTCAAACACTTTCTTCTTCAAAGAGGCATTGAAGAACAAGGCATACACCTCGTCAGCCGACCTCATGCTTCGCGACGCGGGCAACGTAGGCTCGCCTTTCATGCCGTCGGCAGGCAGCCCTCTGCTCACCATGGCATCGTTCGACGGCGAGACAAGCGCATGGCTTGAGCGCGTGAACTATGTCGGAGCATTCAACGCCACAGACAACTGGGTGAGCGGATGGACAAACTTCGACCCGCAGAACACGAAATACTGATAAGCTTCAACCATCGAAAGACACCGGACGGGTTCTCATACGATACATAACAGGTCACGTTAGAATGAATCCATCCCGCCCGCTATTGTAAATGATATATTATATTAACCAAATCGGGGATGCGCCGCATGTGAAATGTAGCACATCCCCGTATCTTTTTTGCGCCATCATTTTCGCCCTGCAACGCGCGGACAAGAAGAGAAGATACAGGACAAAGAGGTGGCGGAAAAAGAGGTTTATCTATAGCAAAGTGTCGCCATATTATCCATTGTGGCGACTTTCTGATTTGCAGGTATTTTAACATTTTCTTTCTTGCTGAAACGTAAAAATTCTTGACGGAAAACAAGATGAAGAGGCAAAAAACTACGTTTCAGAGTGCAAGACGTAGCCTTTCGCGACCCAAAAGGTACTGTTTAGCGAGGCTAAACACTCTATTTGACGAGCTTAGATAGTCTATTTGGCATCGTTAAATAGTCTATTTGATACCGCAAAAGGCAGTTTTTTCGCCTAAAAGAGACAGAGAAGCGATGGTCATCCTGCATAATACATTGTATATCAACAGTTTGCGTAAAACCAAGAATTAAGCGCGTATAGCACGCCGAACCGAGCCGCCGTGGCGCAGAACGCCTGTATTCGCGTTTTAACCATTGTTAATTCTGACATTTTGTAAAGCATGGCAAGCGGCGCATATCGACGGCAGAGGAAACAGAGAAAGCAAAACGGTTCAACTTTAGAAAGCAATAAGTTATGTTTATAATGACCAGCCTGGAAGGCTGTACTAAGCGAAGCGGTCGTAACCGAGGACGAAGTCCTCGGAATGTCAATGCTAAACAACTGCCTGGAAGGCAGTACCTCGCCCTCAGAAAAGACGTAGCAAGGTACTGTCTTCCAGACAGTTGTTATGTTATTTGGGACCCGGGACTACGTCCCGGGTTACAACCGCTTCGCTTAGTACAGCCTTCCAGGCTGGTCGTGAGATATTCTTTATAGTATCCACTTATTATTCACTTGATAGTCAACTTTGATGATTACTACCGAAAGTTGAGTAAACGGGAACACAGAGAAATATAAACGGGGAAAACAGAGATACAGAGAACGGGGATGCGCCGCATTTGCGTGCGGCACATCCCCGTTTCTTGGTTTCTGCCCATGTGAGGGGTGAGGGTCAGAGAGGATAGTCTTCGAAGGCGTAGAGGATGGTGGAGAGATAGCGTTCGCCGGTGTCGGGGAGGAGGACGACGATGCGTTTCCCCGCATTCTCGGGACGTTTGGCAATCTCAGCGGCTGCAAAGGCTGCCGCGCCCGAAGATATGCCGACGAGCAAGCCTTGCTCTTTCGCCAACTGCCGCCCGGTTCGTATGGCATCGTCGTTATCCACGTCAAACACCTCGTCAACCACGTCGGCGTTGTAGGTCTTGGGCACGAAGCCGGCTCCGATGCCCTGTATCTTGTGCGCCCCGCTCTTGCCGCCGTTGAGAACGGGCGAGGTGAGTGGCTCTACGGCGATAATCTTCACGTCGGGGTTCTTCTCTTTCAGCGCCTTGCCGATGCCGGAGATGGTGCCGCCCGTGCCTACGCCGGCGACGAAGATATCGACCTTGCCGTCGGTGTCGCGCCATATCTCCTGCCCCGTGGTGGCGTAGTGGCGCGCGGGGTTGGCGGGGTTCTCAAACTGCTGGAGGATGACGGAGCCGGGAGTGGCGTCGCGCAGCTCCTCGGCTTTGGCTATCGCGCCTTTCATGCCGTCGGCTCCGGGGGTGAGAACCACCTCTGCGCCGTAGGCTTTCACGAGGTTACGACGCTCGACGGACATCGTCTCGGGCATGGTGAGGATGAGGCGGTAGCCTTTCACCGCACTGACGAGAGCCAGTCCGACACCCGTGTTGCCGGATGTAGGCTCGATGATTGTAGCGCCGGGGTTCAGCACTCCGCGCTCCTCGGCATCTTCTATCATGGCGAGTGCGATGCGGTCTTTCACCGAGCCGCCGGGGTTGAAGTATTCCACTTTCGCGATGATAGGGGTCTGAAGACCACGTGCGGCAGAGAATGTGCCGAGTTCGAGAAGCGGCGTGTTGCCGATA
>CALZMB010000108.1 GCA_945788485.1 uncultured bacterium
TCTCACCATGGGCGACAAACAGAAGGCTCTCCAATATGCGCAGATGGTGATAGAACAGAGCGGACGGCGGCTGAAGACAAAGACAGAGGTCGTCAACGACCTCGCCGGCGTGCTCTCTAAGAAAGAGTGCCTCTTCGGTGTCTATTACGCCAGCTTCTATTCTGTCGTCAGCCCGAAGCTGCAGCAGACAATATCCTATTCGTCGCTCGACCTCAGGCCAGACTTCATGGACATGTACGAAAAAGGCGTCAGTGGACTTGACTATCGCACCAACGCCTATTTCACCTCTGTCGATCTCGGAGGCACCGCGAAATACCGCCTCAGCAAGTTCACAGACATCTACGACCTGCAGAACAACTCGTCGGCGCGTCCCGCCGACCTCATTCAGGGCATCAACCTCATCCGTCTGCCTGAGATGTACTATATCGCAGCCGAATGTCTCTTAGACACCGACTACGAGAAGGCCGTCGCCCTCTTCAACGAGGTTGTCACAAACCGGGGCCTCGACCCCATCAGCGGCGAGGGGGACGAGACACTCACCATCGACCTGCTGAACACCGAACGCTACAGGGAGATGATAGGCGAGGGGCAGACCTTCTTCAACATGAAACGGCAGAACCTAAGCATCGCCTCATACGACAACTCTGTCACATACAAACCCGAAAGCGGAATGTATGTCGTGCCTATACCTGACGCAGAGACAGAAAACAGAAATTGATTATTCATTATTTTTAAGTTGACGAGTTGACGAGTAAAACAAGTTGACGAGTTGATGAGTAAAAAAGACATGACAAAGATAAAGACCATAGCCATGGCTGCCATTGCGGCGATGATGACGGCATCGTGCAGCGAGACCGACTATATGACGTTCGACACGGCGCGCAACGGAGTGTATTTCACGAAAGACACGCTGAACTTCTCGTTCGGCGTCACACCCATCGAGGTGACGAGCTACACCTGCAAGGTGCCGTTCCGCATCATGGGCTCCATCTCCGGCCAGCCGCGTGAAGTTCGATTCAGCATCGACCCCGCCCTCACCACCGCCACCCAGGGCGTGCAGTATAACATCGGCGAAGCCGTAGTGATGCCCGATTCCATCAACGGCTTCATACCCGTCGAGATTCTGCGCGGCGGCCTCGAAGGCACCTACGCCACGGGATATACGAAATACAGGCTGCACCTCGTGCTTGAAGAGAACGACAACTTCACGCCTGTACTCGATTCGCTCAGCCAGCAGCACCTGCTCTCTTTCGACAACGCCATCGAACAGCCCGAATGGCTCAACGCGCGCGGCGAAAAGGTATGGGACGTCGCCACGCTCGGCGTGTGGCATCCGTACAAGTTCATCAAGATGGTTGAATATTTCCACGCCCTGGCAGACATCCTGCCTGAGACGTACAAGAAGATGGTTGATGCGTACGGCGAGAACCTGGAGCACATACCCTACGGCGACCCGTATGTCTATCGCACGATATTCAAGAAATATATCTACGCGCCGATGTACGAGTTCTTCTCCGACCCTGCCAACCACGACATGATAACCGGGGCTTACCCCGACTTCCCCTTCGATTTCCCCAGCCCGTATTGATTTCATCAAAAAAACAGAACAGACAATGAAACGTGCAACATATCATTTTTCAAGGCATATCATGTCTTCCCTCTCACAGAGAAAGACGGCGGCGGCTTTCCTCCTCCTCCCTCTCTTCCTCCTCACGTCATGCTTCAGCGACGACACCACCATCGGCGACCGTCCGCTGTCTGAGATTGTCATCGACGAGGCAAGCATGCAGGAGGTGTATGACATCAACAAGAACGAGACGCTGACCGTCACGCCGCGCTTCGCGCAGACCAACGGCGAGAAGCCTGTGACGACGACATGGGAGATAGACCAGAAGCTGTACAGCAACGAGCCGACGCTCACCTTCACGGGCAAAGAGCTTGGCAGCTGGAACTGCCGCCTCATTCTCGAGAACGAAGACGGCAAAGCGTTCTTCCCATTCAAGCTCAACGTCAACTCGCCCTACGAGGAGGGCATCACCATCCTCAGCCGCGACGCCGACGGACGGCCCATGCTCTCTTTCATGCAGAAACCCCTCGACGGCTCAACGCCCGCGTTCTACGACTACGACTGCTTAGAGGTGAACAACGCCGACACGCGTTTCGCGTCGTTCCCCGCAGACATGGTGCAGAGCGCGGGATGTCTCATCATCGCCTGCCAGGGCAAAGGCAGGGAGGGCGACGACGTGCCCACGCTCTATTACGTCAACGAGAAGACGATGGTTGTCGAGAACGTGCTGCAGGTGAAAGAGTACGACGACTTCAAGCCCACCATCCTCGGCATACCATCGATGGATGCCTCGGGCGTGGCGTACCCCGTGCTCTGCGAGAACGGAAAAGTCTATGAGTTCTCCACGACAGAGGGCGCGCTCGTCAAACCTACAAAGCTGAAATACACCTACGAGCAGAGCATCATCGTACGCGACAACGGCACGGGATGGAACTACGAGCTGCTGGCATGGGACAAAGACCTCGGCGCGCTGGCGCAGCTATACAACGGCTACGGCCCGTACTACTGCAGCCGGAACTATCACCAGACACGAGAGACGTGTCAAGGCGCAAACAACTATTTCGACGGACGCACGTTCTGCAACATGACCTATGTCCGCATGACCGACGAGCAGGCTGCCACCGCCGACCCGCAGGTGCTCGTCGTCGTCAACAACGGCATGCTCGTGCAGAAGGCGGTGCTCTCGACATCGTTCTGGAAATACAACTTCGACACCTCGGAGACCGTACTCGACGACAACGGGGGCGTGAAAATCGCCATGGTGGGCGCATGCCCGCTGAAACCCGCCACGCCCGCCATCGCGAACATGACGTACTATTCGCTGCTCTTTGCCGACGGCAACAAGGTGCGCCGCTGGAACTACACCACGTCGCAGCTGCTCAACAACGCCGATGTCCTCCAGACCGTAGGCACCGCCGATGCCGTCATCACCGGCTTCGAGATGTCTGCCGACCACAAACGCACATACGTAGCCTTCTATGAGCCGAAACAGACGGGCAAGAACGGCTGCCTGTGGGTCATCGACACAGACAAGGGCGACATCCTTCAGAAATACGACAACATCTGCTACATGCCCGTGAAGATGATCTACAAAAAGAAATAGAAAAGCCTCTCCCCTGACAATGTGTAATGTGTGATGTACAATGCAGGATGTACATCACACATTATTTATACGGATTGTTTTGCCCCCTGACTATATGAACATTGTCATGAAAGCCGGCACCAACAGTGTATTGCCATCCTTCCGCAAGTCCTTCGTATATAGTAAATAGCCCTGTCCTGATATTGTTGACATGGAGTGTCAACGACTTAAGGGTGGTTCTATAAATTACCACCGTAGATATATATTCAGAATGTGTTACAACGTCTTGACATCTTTCGTTCTCTTTTCGGTTCAAAGTGTAAGTTCGCTCGGTCACAATGCCCGCATTGCTCACTCTCTCACTTACACTTTGACCTCGAAAATAAAATCGAAATCTGCCAAGGCTAATTTATAGAACCACCCTTAATTTATCTTAAAAACACATCATAACATATCATTAAATGAAGATTGCGGCGTAATTTCGCAAACGTAAATGAAGATTGTCCAGTAAAGCGTGAAAGGGCATCAAAGAAAAAATAAGATTGGAATAATAGCCCCAAAATACAAAAACTTGAGTTTGAACCAGGAAAAACACATTTCTGCTTTACATTTTCTCCGTCAGAACTGTATTATAAGTGTATGACACGAAAAGAAGTTGAAAGTTTGTTCAAGACACACTACACGCAGATGTATCATCTGGCACTCACGTTGCTCTTCGATGAAGCGGAGAGCAAGGATGTGGTGAGCGATGTGTTCGCCAACTTGCTTGGCGGCGGCGTAGTGATGAGAGCAGGCAACGCAAAGGCGTTTCTCTTGGCGAGTGTGTATCATCGCTGTCTGAATGTGTTGCAGCACAGGCAGGTGCAAGAACGTTTTGCACGCCTGATTGCCGAGAATACGGATACACTTGTCAGCAAGGATACAGTGGAAGAGCAAATGCAGATGGAAGAACTGATGCGCTACGTGAGGGGCAATCTGTCACCGATAGAGCAAAATGTATTCCGACTGCGTTACTTGCGAGAAATGACCTGCCAGGAGGTGGCCGATGCGCTGAACGTCAGCCGTCAGACCGTCCACACCCACCTGAGGCAGTCAGTGGAGAAAATCAGAAAGTATTTCAATTCAAACTCAAAAGCAATATGATGACCGAAGAAGAGCGTTTAGAGTGGCTTTTGGAATTGCAAGACCACCCTGAACAACTGACCGACGAGCAGTTGCAGCATATACTCGCCAACGACGAGATGCGCCAGCTTGTACAGCAGCTTGGCTTTGCCAAGCGTGCCTTCAAGCACGAAGAACTTAAAAACGACGCCCCTGACGTGGATGCCGAATGGGAGAAGTTTGCAGCATGCCATTCAGAAGAGTTGGAAATCCTCGACGACGGAGATTATAAGCCCCGTTTCGTCTTTCGCCTTACAACCAACAAAATAGCTGCATCCATCATCGGTGCAGTCTTGGTTTCGGGCATTGCTTTTGCCGCAATTCAGATTGTGCGTAACATCAGCACTCCGCAACCGCAGATGGCAACTACGGAGCAAGTGACGGACATGAAGCCAGTCACTTCCCTGCCCGCAGATACGGTTGAGACCGACACAATCCCCACTGAACCTTATGTATTCAACAATGTGCCACTCGACTCCATGCTCACAGCCATTGCAGCTGCCCACGGGGTCGGCGTGGAGTTTGAAAATGACGCGGCCCGCTATCTGCGTTTCCATTTTGTCTGGAAGCGTGAGGACAGCCTCTCGCGTGTAGTTGAAAAGTTGAACACCTTCGAGGCCGTGAATATCGGCATGGAAGACAACACACTGATAGTAAGATGAGACACACGCTATATACTCTGGCACTCATGGCCTGCATCCTCTGCATGCCAAGTGGCACCTGCGCACAACGCATTACGCATACATATAATAATCTGTCGCTCAGCGAGGCCCTGCTCCAGTTGAACAGCGAGCAGACGGAATACGTCATCAACTTCCTCTACAACGAACTGGAGGACTTCCGCATCACCACCACCGTCAGCCGAAAACCGCTGCCCGATGCCATCAGGCAGATGATAGGCTTCTACCCCGTCCGCATGACCGTGAAGCCCGATGACCACGAAATCTATGTGGAATGTACCCACAAGACCGACCGCCACCTGACGGGAACCATCATTGACGAGCAAGGATTTCCGTTGGCTTATGCAAATATTGCTATTCTCAACCCAGCCGATTCAACCCTGCTTAGTGGTGGTGTCAGCAACGAGAGCGGCTATTTCGCCATTCCATACGAACAAGATGTTGTCCTTGCCCGCATTTCATACATTGGTTACAAGACCAAATTCAAGATATGTAACCGGCCCGAAGCAGGTACGATTCGCTTACAGCCTGAAAACTACACATTGAAAGGTGTAACCGTGAGGGGCTACAAGCCAACGATGAAGATGACTAATGGCGGCATGGAAGTGAAAGTTGAAAACACCATCCTTGCGAAAATGGGAACAGCGCTTGACGTGCTTGGCCAACTGCCGCGGGTATCGGTGAACAATGATGCCGTCACGGTATTTGGAAAGGGCGCACCGCTAATCTATATCAACAACAAGCGCATGACGAACAGTATGGAACTGCGCGAATTGAAATCGGAAGACATTGAGGCAATAGAAGTCGTCACAAACCCTGGAGCCGAATACGATGCCGAGGTGGAGGCTGTCATCCGCATCAAGACAAAGCGTCGTCAAGCCAGCGGATTCAGCATCCGTAACGATGCATATACTTCGTACAACAAATGGATGTCAGGCTTTGACCAGTTGACATTAAAATACCAGACGAAGAAGTTCGAGATCATCAACAGTACATATATCAATGCGGACAAAAGTGGCGAGGATAACCAGCTTGATATAAATCTGTTTACTGCAGATAACCAAATCGAAATCAGCCAGAAAATCTTGAATAAGATGGACGACACATCTCTTTCGGAATATCTGGCTACCGATTATTACGTCAACGACAGCAATTCGGTCGGAGCATCTTATCAGTATTACGGCATCTTGCACGGCAGCACCAGCGGAAGCGGTCATCAGACTATTCTACGGAACGGTTTACCAGAAGGTGCCGTAAATATGACAGAGGTTTTTGAGAACGATCACCAGCAGCACACGGCCAATATCTACTATGTCGGGAAGACAGGCCGACTTGGGATTGACTTTAACGGTTCATACTTCAACTACCTTAGTGGCAGGGATGATGAAACTGTAGAGATAAGTCAGGATTTGGGCAACCGCAACGTTCACTCCGACAGCCGCCAGCATAGCCAGGTCTATGCTGCAAAACTAATGTTCGACTATCCATTACTGGGTGGACAACTGTCGTTTGGAACCGAAATGTACCATACCAAGTCTCATGGACTGTTTCGTAATCTTGAACAATTTGTACCCTCTTCCGAAACGGATATTCACGAGAGTAATTTTTCCGGGTTTGCCCAATATAACCTGCCACTAAAACGTTGGAACATAGGGGCGGGCATCCGCTACGAAAATGTCACACGAGATTATTTCTCTGAGGGTGTAAGACAGGACGATGTCAGCCGACGTTATAACAATGTTTTTCCCAATCTCTCACTTTCATGGCAATGTGGGGAATGGAGCCTGCAACTTAATGCCAACGAGAAGATGCACCTCCCCAGCTATCGAAGTTTGCGCAACTATATGCAGTATGACAATCGTTACTTGTACGAAGGAGGCAATCCAACACTGTTACCAGAACGTGTTTATAGTACTGAAGCCAGCCTTATCTACAAGTGGGTGTATGCATCCCTCGGACATAAGTATATAAAGGATGCAATGGTATGGACCAAGTCTCTGCTCGACCAACAGGAGATATCTTATACTACCAACCGCAATTTCGACCACCAGCAGTTGCTATATGCCTCCCTTTCACTCTCGCCCAGGTTTGGCAAGTACCAACCCACATTAGAGGTGGACTACAGGCAACAGTTCTTTGACACCCAGAGCTATGGCTCATGTGAGGCTCTCAGCCGACCTGGCTTCGAAATAAATCTCAATAACCGCTACACGTTCACTGAATCATTGATGGCCACTCTCTCCTTGCGAGGCACCACTCGCCAGTACAGCGGTTTCCGAATGAAGCGTGAAGGCCTCCTCGTCAACTTTACATTGCGCAAGTCATTCGCAAAAGACACCTGGACTGTCTATCTTTTTGCCTCCGATATCTTCAAGACTGGGCGTGAACGCTGGACGATGTATGGTCAGGGTGCTGAGAGCACCAAGGACTGCTACAACTATACGCGCAGCATCTCACTACAAATAACCTACAATTTCAACGCTAAACGCAGCAAGTACAAGGGCACGGGTGCTGGTAATGCGGAAAAGAACCGATTATAATAAAATTAAAGGATAAATTCCAAACTATAACCGTTCCGATTGAAATCAAACTGTCAGCGTTTCATATTGAAAGCAAGGAAAACAAAGGGG
>CALZMB010000109.1 GCA_945788485.1 uncultured bacterium
GTTGTAGTCGTAGCCTGCCTCGCGCTTCTTTCCGTAGATGCCGTTCACCGAAACGGTAGCCGTGAGCCATCTCGAAAGGTCGAACGAGCCTTTATACTGGAGGTTGAACTGGTTGTTGAAGTGGTTGATCAGTCCAGAGTTGTCATACTTGTAGTTCACCGTGAGATTGTTGCGGAACTTGTCAGAGCGTCCGCGCAGCGAGAGGTTGTACTGCTGCATCACGCGCTGCTTATATACGGCGTCGGCAAAGTCGCGTGCGTAGTTGTTCTTCTTCAGGTTTGCCAACTGGCTCTGCAGCTCGGCGTCGGTAATGTTGCCAAGCGCTTTCTGGTAGTAGGCATACTGAATTGGTGAAATCATCGATGTTCCCATTGCTATGCCGCTGGCGGTTGATGCCAAAGGGTCTGCCACCTCGCCGTCGTTGTTGAAGAAATAGTAGTCCCAGTAGTTAGCCTCTGTATCCACCTGCTGCGATGGTGTCATGTAGAAGTTGTCGGCATAGTCAACGTTCTTGTTTTCATAGATGGTGAGGTTTGCCGAGAAGTCGATGTCAACCTTTCCCGCTTTCTTGGCGTTCTTCGTGGTGATGACAATCACACCGTTTGAGGCACGCGCACCGTAGATGGCGTTTGCGGCGGCATCCTTCAGCACGTTCACACTCTCAATGTCGTAAGGGTTGAGGTCGTCGATCGACCCTTCAATGGGCAGTCCGTCAACGACGAGCAGAGGCGATGTCTCGGCATAGAGCGACGACGTACCACGGATGGTCATCTTGCCGTTGTAGGTGGAGAGACCAGCCACGCGGCCCTCAAGGTTGTCCATGATGTTGGTGGTGTAGCGCTCGTCGAGTTTCGATGCCATGATAGTTGTCACCGCACCCGTCATCTTCGGCTTCGAGATTTCCTGATAGCCGGTCACCACCACCTCTTCGAGCATGAAGTTTGTCTGCATCTGCACGTTGCGCTTCAGCTCTTCGCTGCCTTTCGGGAGATGCACCTCAGATGTCAGCGAGCCGATGAAGCTCATCTTCAGCGTACACGCAGAGGTGGGGACATCAAGCGCGTAGAAGCCCTTGTCGTCGGTGAGGCAGCACACCTTCGAATCGCCGATGCAGATGGTCACGCCAATGAGTGCCTCGCCGTTCTCGTCTGTCACGTAGCCCGACACACGTCTTGTACTCGTGTTTGTGGGCTTGCGGTTTTGCTTCTTCACGTTGACTATCTTTCCCTTCACGGTGTAGTCAAGCGGTTTGCCCTTCAGGAGAAAAGACATCACTTCGTAAATCGAAGCATTGCCCACTTCGCCCGTCACTGTGAATTTGCTCACATCATCATACGCAAACACAAACTTATACTCCGTTGTTTTCTCAATCTTTTTGAAAACAGAAGGTAAAGATTCGTTGCTGAACTTGATTGTGATGCCCTGCGCCAATATCGTCATGCTGACGAAGAAGGACAGAAGCAATCCTAATGCTCTTCTCTGTTTCATAAACTGTTTTTTTGTTATTATTTGTATTTGAAAATGCAAAAGATGTCTTTCAAGTTTTATCGGTTTACGTTACATGCCACCTTAACGTAATCATCGAATCAACTAAAAAGAGCAGACAATCGTTTTCGACATCGGCTGCAGGCATGAGTGGTTGTCGCACGCCTGATAGTTGACGGTGAATGTGATGCTGCCTTTGTCCACGCCCGTGAATTTCTGGCGTAGCACCTGCTCGCCTTCATACACGACGGTGCCTGTTGAGTTTAGCATCCGTCCGGCAGGTTTCTCCAGTTCGCCTGCGAGCTTTCCGCCGCCATTAAGGCTGATGTCGTACGTTGTCTCGATGTATGGGTCTTTCTCAGACACGACGGCATAGATATGATAGCCGGGGTGTATCTTCATCTTCACGACAAGCGTCTTCTCGTCGCCCGATGTCTCAACGACGGCAGCAAGCTGCACAGGGTTCTCGGCAGATGTCTCCTCTCTCGCGACAGCCATTTCCTCAGCGTCAGCCTCGTTGTATTTCAGCACAGAATAGTCGTTGCCCGGCACAGACGGGTCTTGTGTGTTGACGAGCCACAGCCATCCTCCGCTCTCGGTGAAGAAGAGCTGCTTCTCATATTTCTTGAACCACGAACGGTAGTCCTTGGCATTGTCATATCGCAGCAGGGTGTAGCGGCAGAGCAGACGGCGCGCCTTCTCCACGTCCTCGCCTTTCTCCCACATGGTGATGGCGCGGTCGAGAATGCGTTTGTCGTTGTTGGCGATGCCGAGGCTCTTAGCGTCCTCGTCGAGCATGAGGTCGTAGCCGTTGAGTGTGCCGCGGAAATACGGCATGTTTTCAGTGTAATATTTCTCGTATCCGGCGACATCAGTGCCGAACTTCTCGAACAGGCTGCCCGCCTGCTGCTGTATGAACTGTTCGTAGGTGGGATTAGGCTGCGGATGTTCAGCTATCATGAGATATTGCTTGTCGAGATCGGTGAGCTGCTCGCCTGCAGCCTCTTTCTTCTTTATGGAATCAGCAAGGTGCTTCATCTGCGCATTGTATCTCTCGGTCATCTCGGCATAGCTGTCATACACCTCACGGCTGACGCGGTGTTTCATCTCCGTGACACGGGTGCGGGTGGCGATGTTCTGGTTGAGCTTGCGCGCGATGATGTGCTGACCGGCGAACTTGCTGATATATACCACAGCGTTTGCGAAAACGGGCTTCGCCTCGTCGGTCATGTCAGCCGGTGAGGCGGCGAAGCCCCAATGCAGCCAGTTGGCGTGGCGGCCTATCGCCATAGCGTCACGGCTCTTCGCGCTCTCTCCGCCGGAGATCCATTCCGCCTCGGGCGAATCTTCATATCCCCACGGGCGCACCACCATGCCCACCTTGAAGCCGCGGTCGGTGATGTAGCCACGCTTCTGCACACGCCACATCGAAATCTTCTCGGGCAGTGTCTCGCCTATCAGCGGCGCATACTCCTTGGCACCTTCGGGTGTGGGACGGTCGGTCATCGTCAGCTTCACCTTGTATGGGCCTTTGAAGATGGGGTGGTCTTTCTTCATGTCATAGGCATGTGCGTCAAGGCAGAGGCAATACCAGTCGTTCTTCACTCCGATGCGGCGCCCTACGGTCTCGCTCGTCTCTGCGATGGTGATGACAGGACGGTCGAAATCGTCCGGGAAGTAGCGGCCGGGGATGATTTTCGCATAGCTGCCGTTGACAATGATGTTACGGCGCGGCTCGACGGGCCGTGCGTCGCCGTCGATGATTGTGACGTCATAGTCGTAGGACATCTTGTAGTCGTAGTCTGCGCCTTTCACCGTCTTCACCGTGGTGAAATATTGGTCCAGATAGGCTTGCCAGGCCGCCGTGCGCTCTGCCACGCTGCGGTCGTTGGCTATGGTGTCATACGCCCCTACCCCGAAAGTCTCTATGTCTGAGTGCCCGCCGACGTACAGAACCTTCAAGTTGGTCTTCTTCACCTGTGACATGGCTGCGAGGCTTACGAGAAACGCCATGCACAGGAAGGACAGTTGTCTTTTCATGATTTGCATAATGTGATGTTATTGTTTTATATTATTTCTACAATCATTAATAACAAATGGCTACGGAAAATGCAGAAAAAAATGAAAATTGTCTGTATTTTCATATATTTTGTTTAATTTTGCATAGAAAACATCACATCTCTTAATGAACATCGAAGAATTTGAAGACGTTTTCAGAAGCCACTACTCGCCTTTGGTGAGTTATGTCAGGACGATGGTGGCTGACGAGGACGATTGTCACGACATTGTCGAAATGGCGTTCGAGAATATCCTGAAAAATCTTGAAAGGATAGAGCGGGCGAAGGCTGGCGCGTATCTATACACCGCCACGACCAACCATGCCATCAACTTCCTGCGCAGACGGAAGTTGCAGAGACGCTATGCCGAACACTTCCTGAAAACGGCGCAGATGGCGACGTCTGAAGAGGTGCAGCAGAGCTACGAGGAGAGGATGAGAATAGCGATGAGGGTGATAGAAAGCATCGGCGAGCCTACACGCTCGATTCTCGTGGCCTGCTATATCGACGGCAAGAAATACAAGGAGGTGGCTGAAGAGATGGGCGTGAGCGTCAGCATGATAAAGAAACACATCGGCAAGGCGCTGAAGATTCTCGATGATTTCAGAAAAAAATGCAAATAACGTGACCTTTCTCTCTCTTTGGTTGTATTATATATATACTATAAGAAATGTGTACATCATTATTAAGGCAAAAGGGAAATGATGAACGACAACGTGAACATAAAAGACATATATAGTCTCGACAACGAGCTTCTTGACGCTCTTGACGAGATGAAAGGGGCGCAGGAGACTGCGGCACGCCTGCCCGACGACGACAGGACGGACGGGCGGCTGGCGGACATACTCGCGCTTGCCGCCGCCGCAGACAGCAGCAGACGTGACGATGATGTGGAGCGGAGGCTGCAGAAGATGTTGGCGGAGCACGCCGACCGGAAGGAGGACACCGCCACACAGCCTGACGAGACGCAACAGACAGCGGACAGCAACACAGGCGGCGGCTGGCAGAAGACATGGATGACGCGCATGGCGGTGGCAGCGGCAGCTTGCGCCGCTCTGTTGCTGACGATGACACTGTGGAAAGACAAGGAGGCGGCAGTGACACCTGCCAGGCCGCAGCCCGTGCTCTTCAGCATCGCACAGCCCAAGACGGACGTGACGGTGAAATCTGAAGACGGGAAGAAGATAGAGGCGGACGTGACAGACGACGGCGAGCTTCTCGTCAACAGCCTGCCTGAGACGGCAGAGAGGATAGAGGTCGCTGTGCCGCAGGGCGAGAGACTGACGGTGGCTCTGCCTGACGGGTCGAAGGTGTTCCTGCATGTGGGCAGCAGCCTGAAATTCCCTGTGCGCTTCGTGGGGAATCAACGTCTCGTCGAACTGAAGGGACAGGCGTATTTTGTTGTAGCGAAAGATGCGGAGAAGCCGTTCGTCGTGAAGACGGAACGGATGACGACATGTGTCCTGGGCACGGAGTTCAACATCACTGCCGAGGGTACGGAGGCGGACAACGTGGTGCTCGTGTCGGGCAGCGTCAGTGTCTCTGCCTCAGCACAGCGGATTCTGAAACCGGGCGAGCGGGCACGCATTGATGCCGGCGGAAGGTTTGAGGTGGATGAGGTGGATGTGACGCCCTACACCTCGTGGCGCGACGGCTTCGTCTATTTTGACGACATGACGCTGAAGGATGTGCTGCTGTGCATCGGCCATGAATACAACTACGATGTTGAGTTTGCCAACTCTGGCCTCCTCGACAAGAAGGTTCATTTCGCTGCTGACCGCAGCGAGGGTGTGCAGGGCATAATCGATATGCTGAACATGATGAATATCGTGAGGGTTGAACTGCACGGTAATAAGATTTGTGTAGAATAGACCATTAAAGGAAAAATCGTTACAAACGACACAAACGATACGCACGACACTAACGATACGCACGACACAAACGTCCATAACGTCTGTATCGTGCGTATCGTTTTTTTGTGCGTATCTTTTTTATTGTCTTTTTTTCAGCTCAAACCATCCAGATTCTCTTTTATGAATTTCCTTGCGCGGAAGATGTTGACCCTGACCTGGTCTTCTGAGATGGCGAGGGCTTGCGAGATGTCGTGGTAGGACATTCCCTCGAAGTCGCGCAGCTGCATGCATGTGCGGAGCTTCTCGGGCATACGCGCCATGAGGGTGTTGACGATTTCCACGCCTTCTTTGACGAAGATGCGGTCGTAGGGGTTCTCGCCCGGGGCTTCTGGCATCGTCTCGCTGTCGTAGCTGACGATGTGGCGGCTGTTCTGCCGCAGGCGGTCGAGGGCGAGGTTGCGGCACATAGTGATGGCGTAGGCGTCGATGTTCTCTATCTGTCCGCCGCGGCTGACGATGTTCCATAGCTTCAGCAGCGTGTCCTGCACGATGTCTTCCGCCTCCTCATGTTGCATGGTGAGCCGCAGGGCAAGCCGGTAGAGCCGGTCTTTCAGCGGTAGTATGTCGCGGGCGAAATCCATTGTCGTTGTCTCTTGTGTCGCTATGGGTGTTGGGGTATTGCAGGGACGGCGTGTCAGCGTGTCACCGTCGTGCCTCCGCCGGAGGCTATCTTGGTGGCGAGTGTGATGACTACTTTCTTCACTCCGGCATCGACGGCGTCGAGGGCGTTCTCTATCTTCGGCATCATGCCGCCTGAGATGACGCCGCGTGCGCACAGGTCGTTGTAGCTGTCGCGTGTGATGACGGGTATGACGGAGGTGTCATCGTCGGCATCGGCGAGCACTCCGGCTTTCTCGAACGAGAAGACGAGGCTGACGGCATGTTCTTCGGCGAGGGCTTTGGCTGTCTCAGCCGCCATGGTGTCGGCGTTGGTGTTGAGCATGTTTCCCATGCCGTCGTGGGTGAGTGGCGCTATGACGGGTGTGATGCCTTGTGCGAGGAGCGATGCGATGGCGAGGCCGTCGGCGCGGTCCACGTCTCCTACGAAGCCGAAATCGACTGTTTTCTCTTCTCCGTCAACGGTCATTGTCTTCGGCGGGCGGCGGTGCGAGGAGATGATGTTCATGTCCGCCCCGGTCAGTCCGACGGCGTTGATGCCTTTCGCCTGCAGGGATGCCACGAGGTGTTTGTTCACCAGGCCTCCATAGACCATGGTCACTACGTCGAGCATCTGTGCGTCGGTGATGCGGCGTCCGTTCACCATGCGGCTCTCTATGCCGAGTTGTGCGGCGACTTTTGTTGCCCGGCGTCCTCCGCCGTGCACGAGGACTTTGGGCCCGGGGATCTCGGCGAAATCTGATATGAGTTGCTGGAGCTGCGCCTCGTCTTCGACGACGGCTCCGCCTACCTTTACTACTGTGATGTTCATTCTGTGTGGTGTGTGTGGTGAGTGGCGTGCATCTGTCAGATGCCCAATGTGCGCCTTGCCTCCTCAACGCTGTGCTCTATCTTCTGCAGGTTATCCAGCACGTCGATGTCGAGAGTGTGGCGTGCCTTTGAATAGAAGGGTTCGCGTTTTGCAAGGCTGTCCTTGATGTATTCGAGCAGTTGTGCGTCGTCCTTGCCCTGTATGAGCGGGCGGATGTTCTTTCCCATGCGCAGATGGCGTGCGAGCACTTCGGGCGAGGCCTTGAGGTAGAGTGTCTCGCCCTGGCGGTTGAGATAGTCCATGTTGTCGAAGAAGCACGGTGTGCCGCCTCCGCACGAGAGTACGATGTCTTCAAACTCCGCCACCTCGTGCAGCATGTTGTATTCTATCTCCCGGAATCCGTCTTCTCCGCTCTCGTCGAAGATTTGCGCGATGCT
>CALZMB010000110.1 GCA_945788485.1 uncultured bacterium
AATTCGGAATAAAAACGATGGATGCTGACGGAAATCAGACAGGATGGATCAGTGCAGCTACCGCAGGTGATCAGAACATCTCTGCCGAAGGCACATTCAAGACATCTTCTGCCGGCGCAGGCAACTGGAGCAGCACTCTCGAAGGCAACTACACCTTCACGTTCGACCCTGCTGCACAGACACTCACCATCACGAAATACGAAGGCGAGATCACTGTCGTGAAGAGCTACGGATTCAAAGGCACCGTCACCACCGGCACCGAAGATTGGGTATCGACTGAGATGACAGAGGGCGAAGACGGCACATGGTCGTGGACAGGTAATGTCGTGGCAGGAGTGTTCGGCGTGCAGTATCTCGAAAACGGCATACAGAAGAAATGGTATGCTTCAGCCGACGAGACAGCGAAAATCGATGCCCCTGACGACTACAACGCCACAGAGAACGGCACGAACTGGACGCTCAACCTCGAAGGAATGATCACGCTGAAGTTCAACCCGACAACGCTCGTCCTCACCGTCACCGGCGGCTCACAATCGCCTGCCGGCACACCAGAGAAGGTGTATATCGTCGGCGACTTCGGCGAGAAATCATGGAGCACTGCTGACCCGGTAGAGATGACGAAAGAGGGCGACAAGTTCACCGCTAAGGCGACACTGAAAGCCGCAAGCGCAGACACTGAAGACGGCTACTTCTCGTTCGTCACCGCAAAGGGCGCAGGCTGGGACGCAGTGAACGGCAGCGACCGTTACGGAGCAGCGACGAAAGATGAGGCAATCACAGCCTCGACGGATGTCGCTTATGTGAAGTTCGCGGCAGGCGTAGATGCCTCTGCCGCCAACTCATGGAAGCTGAAGGCAGGCACATACGTCTTCACCATCGACTTCGAGAAAGGCGTTGTGCGTGTCGAGCCAGATACATCTACAGGCGTGGAGAACATCGAAACGGCAGTAGAAGCAGCAGCAGAATACTACAACCTGCAGGGCGTGAAAGTCGCAAATCCGGCGAATGGCGTCTTCATCCGCGTCGTAAACGGCAAGGCGGTGAAGGTGAGAAAATAAGCCGCCGCTGAAACATATCGGACAATAAAAAAAAGATGCATCCTCAAAAAGGGGGTGCATCTTTTTTTCAAAAATAATATGTAATTTTGCAGCAGGAAAGCAAAAAACGTCAAAATCGTTACAAACGTCACGAACGTCACGAACGATACGAACGTTAGTAACGATAATAACGTTCATAACGAAAATAACAATAACCAAAAACCAAAAAACATTATGGGTGTAAAAATCGGCTCCACCGCCGGATATATGTACATGGACATGTGGGTGTTGGCAAGCATCATCCAGTTAGGGACCTTCAGTTTCTGCCGCCGTTTCCTGAATCAGCACAACGACCCGTGCGGCAGGCTGTTCGACCAGATGACGCAGGCGGCGCGTTCAGGGCAGGCGAATATCGCCGAAGGCGTGTCTCGCCATCAGACATCGATAGAGACAGAGATGAAACTCGTGGATGTAGCGCGCGCAAGCATCAACGAGCTGAGCAACGATTTCTCGTTCATTCTCATGGCAAACAAACAGGTGGCGTGGCGCAACAACAACCCCGACGCTGTCAAGCTGAGGGCTATGAAACCCGATGCGCCGCACTATGGCGAGGACATCATGCACGACATGATGGAGCATGTGCTCAGGCAGAAAGAGCGGTTCGACGTGTGGATAGAGCACAGCGACATCACGTGTGCGGCCAACGCGCTGCTGATACTCTGCGCGCGCGTCAACAGCATGATAACCCGGTATTTAGACAACAGCCTCGCGACATTCAAGCAGACAGGCGGCTTCGCCGAGAACATGACAAAGGAGCGCATCGACACCCAGCGCCGGCAGAGCGTGGAAGAAGGCGCACCGATGTGTCCCAAATGCGGCGCGCCGATGGTGAAACGCTATGCCAAGCGAGGCAGCAACCAAGGCAAGGCGTTCTGGAGCTGCAGCAAATACATGGAGACTGGATGTATCGGCAGCAGAAACATACCAAACCAGTAAGAGACGGGGCGTAAAGAACGTTACAAACGTTACGAACGATACGAACGATAATAACGATACGAACGATAATAACGATACGAACGTTCATAACGTTCATAACGTTAGTAACGATAATAACGTTAGTAACGATAATAACGTTCATAACGATAATAACGTTCATAACGTTCTTGGGTCGTTGCCCCGCCATTGCCTGTAAACATTTTTTTCAGGGCGGGCGCGCTTTTTTTCGCAAAGAATGGCGTGCAGTTCTCTTTTTTTTCGTATCTTTGCATGATGAAGCGAAAACATTGAATTTCTGACTAAACCTGAAAACATTATGGACATCACAGCATTTCACAAGATTTCCTACGGCCTGTTCGTCGTCACAGCCCACGAAGAAGGCAAGGACAACGGTTGCATCACGAACACCGTGATGCAGGTGACAACCACCCCCAACCGCATCACGGTGGCGGTGAACAAAGCGAACTACACGCACGACATGATACGCCGCACCGGCCGCTTCAACGTTTCCATCCTCTCAGAAGACGCGAAGTTCGACATCTTCAAGCACTGGGGCTTCCAGAGCGGCAGAGACATCGACAAGGCGGTGGGAATCACTTTCTCACGCGCGGAGAACGGCGTCATCTACGTGACGGAGGGCGCGAATGCCGTGCTCTCGGCAGAGGTGACGAGCGAGGTGGACCTCGGCACCCACACGCTGTTCGTGGCAGAGGTGACAGCGGCAGAATCGCTCTGCAATACGCCGTCGGCGACATACGCCTTCTATCACTGCAACATCAAGCCCGCCCCGGAACGCCCGAAGAAGAAAGGCTGGGTCTGCACCGTCTGCGGATATGTCTATGAGGGCGAGACGCTGCCCGAAGATTTCACATGCCCCTGGTGCAAGCATCCGGCATCGGATTTCAAGGAGATGGAGTAGCTTGGTCCTGTGTCTTTCCGCTCGGCGGAAAGATATTAACCCCCAAAAACCAAAACAAACCACATGGCAAAGAAGGCAAACGAGCTGACACCCATGATGCAGCAGTTCTACACGCTGAAGGAGCAGAACCCCGGAGCTCTGCTCCTCTTTCGGTGCGGCGACTTTTACGAGACATACTGTGAAGACGCGGAGAAGGCGTCGCAGCTTCTGGGCATCACACTGACACGCCGCTCAAACGGCAGCGGCAAGGGGGATGCGATGGCGGGATTCCCGTATCACGCCCTCGACACATACCTACCGCGTTTAGTGCGCTCCGGATGCCGCGTCGCCATCTGCGACCAGCTCGAAGACCCGAAGAAGACGAAGAAACTCGTCAAGCGCGGCATCACGGAAGTCGTCACGCCCGGCGTAGCCATGCAGGACAATGTCCTCAACCAGAAGGAGAACAACTTCCTCTGCGCCGTAGCCTTCGGCAGAGGGACGCTCGGCGTCGCCTTGCTTGACATCAGCACAGGAGAGTTCATGTGCGGAGAGGGCACATACCAGTATGCCGCCAAGGTGATAGAGAATTTCCAGCCGAAGGAGATTATCTACGACCGCACGCGCGACGAGGAGTTCCGGCAGCATTTCCCCACACGCATCGCCACCTACGCCCTCGACGACTGGGCATTCGCCCCGCAGAATGCCGAGCAGAAGCTGAAGCGCCATTTCGGCGTGGCGACGATGAAAGGCTTCGGCATCGACCATCTCCACAACGGCATCACGGCGGCGGGCGCCATCATGCAGTATCTGCAAATCACCCGTCACGACAACGTGGGCCACATCACAGCGCTGAAGGCGATAGACACCGAACGCTATGTGCGCATCGACCATTTCACGCTCCGCTCGCTCGAAATCCTCGCCCCTATGACAGCCGAGGGCACGTCGCTGCTCTCAGTCATCGACAGGACACAGACGGCGATGGGCGGCCGCCTCATGAAACGCTGGCTCACCTTCCCGCTGAAAGACCGCAAGAAAATCGGCGGCAGGGCGAACATCGTGGAGTATCTCACGCGCAACACCGTCTTCCGCGACAACATCCTGGGACAGCTGCAGCGCATCGCCGACCTCGAACGCCTCGCCTCGAAAATCAGCACGTCGCGCATCATGCCACGCGAGATGCTGCAGCTGATGAACGCCCTCAACGCCATCGCCGAGCTGAAGACGACGTGCCGGCAGACCGATTTCGCCGACCTCATGCTCACCGCCTCCACCCTCGACCCCTGCACAGACCTCGCGCAGGCCATAGCGCGCTCCGTCTCCACCGACGCGCCCGCCGTCATCTCAAAGGGCGGAATCATCAACAAAGGCGTGAACGACGAGCTGGACGACCTGCGCGAGCTGCACCATAACAGCACATCATACCTGCTGCACATACAGCAGCGAGAGGCGGAAGCGACAGGCATAGCGTCGCTGAAGGTAGGCTTCAACAACGTCTTCGGATACTATCTCGAAGTGCGCAACACCTACCGCGACATCGTGCCCGAGACATGGATAAGGAAACAGACCCTCGCCAATGCCGAACGGTACATCACCCCCGAGCTGAAAGAGCTTGAACAGAAAATCCTGAACGCCGAGACACGCATCCAGGAGATAGAAGAAGCACTCTATGCCCGGCTCATCAGCGAGTGCCAGAAATACATCACGCCCATCCAGCAGGACGCCGTCCTCGTGGCGCGCCTCGACTGCCTCCTCAGCTTCGCCGTCGTCTCCGTCGCCAACAGCTATGTACGTCCGGAAATCACCGACGACATCGTGCTCGACATCAAAGGCGGCCGCCATCCCGTCATAGAGACACAGCTGCCGCTCGGCGAGCCCTACATCCCGAACGACGTGCGCCTCGACGCCGAACGCCAGCAGATCATCATCGTCACCGGACCGAACATGGCGGGAAAGTCAGCACTGCTGCGCCAGGTGGCCCTCATCACCCTCATGGCACAGCTCGGATGCTTCGTGCCCGCAGAGAGCGCCACGGTGGGCATAGTAGATAAGATTTTCACACGTGTCGGGGCAAGCGACAACATCGCGGCGGGAGAATCAACCTTCATGGTCGAGATGACAGAGGCGGCGAACATCCTCAACACCGTCACCGACCGCTCGCTCGTGCTCTTCGACGAACTGGGGCGAGGCACGTCAACCTACGACGGCATCTCTATAGCGTGGGCGATAGTGGAATATCTGCACGAGCATGTCACGGCGCGCACGCTCTTCGCCACACACTATCACGAACTGAACGAGATGATGCAGCATTTCGCCCGCATACGCAACTACAACGTCTCCGTCATGGAAGACGGGCACAAGGTCATCTTCCTCAGAAAACTCGTCGAGGGCGGCTCAGAACACTCGTTCGGCATACACGTCGCCGAGATAGCCGGAATGCCGAAGGCTGTCACGCAACGCGCGAAAATCATCTTGCGGCAGCTGGAGCAGGACAACAGCGGAGTGGGCGCAGACGCCGCCTTGAAGCAGATAGCGTCGCAGCCCGTGCAGCAGCAGATGTCGTTCTTCCAGCTCGACGACCCCATCCTCACGCAGATACGCGACACCCTCCTCAACCTCGACATCAACAACCTCACGCCACTCGAAGCTCTCAACAAACTCAACGAGATAAAAGGCATACTGAAAGGGTAGATTTAGTTGACGAGTATTTTTCTTAGTTGACAAGTTAACGAGTTGACAAGTTGGCAAGTTATTTGTACTGTCAGCTCAAAACTCACAACTCAAATACTATCAACTTGTTTACTCGTTTCACTCGTCAACTCGTCAACTTGAATAATCAACTTGTCAACTTAAAAAGAATGAACAAAGCAGAGACGTCGCGCGCCATACTTAAAGGCACCGCCATCTTCGGCGGTACACAAGCCGTCACCATGTTCCTCAACCTGGTGAAAGGCAAGTGTGTCGCCATCCTTCTCGGAGCCTACGGCATGGGCATCTCGTCGCTGCTCAGTTCAGCCATCGCGCCCCTGCACCAGTTTTTCTCCTTCGGCATGTCAGTCTCCGCCGTGAGCCATATCTCCAGCGCTCCCGACGCCGTAGCCATGCGCCGCCGCATCATCGCCTTCCGCCGCGGCATGACCCTCGCCGCCCTTCTCGCCACCGCCATCCTTCTCCTCCTCAGCCCGCTGCTTGCCGACGCCACGTTCGGCGCTGACGGCAGCGCCACCACCTGGTTCCTCCTCGCCTCGCCGTCAGTAGGCTTCCTCATCCTCGCCTCCTGCGAGAGCGCCGTCATACAGAGCCAGCGCGCGCTGCGCGCCATAGCGTTGACCACCGCCGCCCCCGCCCTGCTCGGCGTCCTCGTCTCCCTCCCCCTCTTCTGGCTGTGGGGCATCCGCGGCATTGCGCCGTCGCTCACCCTCGTCGCCCTCCTCACCTGGGTCTATGCGCGCTGCAAGAGCCGCGTTGTCGAAGCCGCATTGCCATGCGCCGGCAGACAGACATGGCGCGAGACATACGGCGTATGCCGGCAGATCATGTCGTTCGGACTGCTCTCCATGTCCGCCTCGCTCATCGGAGCGCTCGTCGTCTATCTCACCAACGCCGTCATCAACCACACGGGCGGGACACGCGAAGTGGCTTTCTACCAGACCACCGTCACCATCACGGCACAGTTCGCCAGCATCCTCACCTACGCCCTCTCCACCGACTTCTTTCCCCAGCTGAGCCGTTCCGCCTCCGACCGCGCCTCGCTGCTCCGCCTCGTCAACCGCTATGCACATATCATGCTGCTGCTCGCCGCGCCCCTCACAGCCGTCGCCGTCGTCGCCGCGCCCCTCATCGTGCGCGTGCTGCTGACGCCGGAATTCGACGCCATCGTGCCGCTGCTGCAGGTCATGAGCCTCACGCTCTATATGCGCGCCTTCTTCTATCCGCTCGACTACATCAGCATGGCGAAGGCAGACAAGAAGCTCTATTTCTGCGTAGAGATTCTCTATTGCAACCTGAAAAACATCCTCATCCCCATCCCCGCCTACCTTCTTTGGGGCATCAGCGGCCTCGCGCTCGGCGTCGCCGTCGCCACCCTCCTCGACATGCCAGTGTCTTATCTCGCCGTACGCCGCCGCTACGGCATTGTCTATAGCCGCGCGATGCTCTCCCACACCCTCCTTTTCGGCATCCTCCTGCTCGCCCTCGTCCTCTCCGTGCTCTATGCCGGCAGCCTCCTCCTGTCGCTGCCCCTCCTCCTCATCATCCTCGCCCTCTCGCTGTGCACGCTCCGCGGCAAACTGAGGCGCACGAGAGGGGAAAGCGGCTATTCAGCCAATGCGTAAAGTATCAAGAAAACAGACATATAGTATCTAAATCAGCCCGCGCTTACAGTGC
>CALZMB010000111.1 GCA_945788485.1 uncultured bacterium
CACAACAGAAAAGCAGTTTGAAGAGCACCATCGCAGTGTCTCTCACCAACTATCTTGATGCAGGTGCCATTGTCGCCGGAGCAAGTGGCCTCACTTTGTGGAAGAACTATCTTGGCCTGACAGAGCTGCATCTCGGATGGCTTAACTTCATCAGTGCCAACTGCCTCGGCGCAGCTCTCGGCGCAATCATCGGCGGCTTCCTTGCTGATAAATACGGACGCAAGTTCATCTATACATACAACCTTCTCGTGTATATGCTCGGCGTCATACTCGTGATGTTATCCGTCAATTTCCCTATGCTGCTGGCAGGCTTCCTTGTCACAGGCATCTCCGTAGGCATAGGAGTGCCGGCATCTTGGACATACATCTCGGAAAGCTCTGAAATCAACAACCGCGGCCGCAACATCTGCATCTCTCAGATGTCGTGGGGAATCGGGCCGATGATAATCCTCTTGCTCGGAATGTTCTTCGCGCCTGACGGCTATCTCTACGGATGGGTTGAGCAGCTCGCCGCTCTCTTCCTCGGCACCGGCGCCGCCGTCGAAGCCGTGCAGATCTTCAGCTCCCGGCTGGTCTTCTTCTCTCTCCTCGTTGTGGCATTCATAGCATGGAACTTGCAGAGACAGCTTGAAGAGAGCGCCGAATGGAAAGCGAGCAAGGCTGATGAGCAGTCGAAAGGCAACTCTGGCGGCATGCTGCAATCGTTCGCCGTGCTCTTTACGAACAAGGTGGCAGTGAAGACAGTCTGCTTCCTTGCAGGCATCTATCTCACCTGGAACCTCGTTGCGTCGGTCATGGGATTCTTCCAGCCACATATCTACGAGACGGCGGGAGGCGTCACAAACGAGCAGGCAAACTGGATGAACTTCATACAATGGGCAATCATCGTGGGCACCACGTTCGTCACTTCACAGCTGATAGACAAAATGAACCATCGCCTGCTCTATGTCATAGGATTGCTCTTCTCGCTCAGCGCATGGTTTATCATTGTCGGAATAGGTGTCGATGGACCTGCGGGCCTGTGGTCGTTCGCTATCCTGTGGGGCATTCAGGGCGGCATATCAGTGCAGATATTCTATGCGCTATGGGGCACTGAGCTCTTCCCCGCAAAGTTCCGCGCCGGCGCACAAGGTCTGAT
This sequence comes from uncultured bacterium, assembly GCA_945788485.1. Lineage (GTDB taxonomy): Bacteria > Bacteroidota > Bacteroidia > Bacteroidales > Bacteroidaceae > Prevotella. The sequence goes on from CALZMB010000111.1 coordinate 1,139, forward strand.
GTTCTTCATCGTACGCGGGCTGTCGGCAGTCTGGGGACTTGTGTTCGCCTCGATATACGGCGAGAACGGCGAAGGCTTCACCCTTGCCGCATACTGCATGATAGCCCTGCTGCTTGTGTCGCTCATAGTAGGCGCGTTGGGTTGTCCTGCAACAAGGGGCAAGTCGCTTGACACCATCACCCGCGAACGCTATGGTGATAACGTATAATTATCCTAAAGTGAATTATTTTTATAATAAAGGAAAACAAGCAATGAAAAGCATATTGGAAGGACGGCCCGGACTGAAGGCTGTCATCGATCAGATAGCTGAGGTCACCGGCTATCTCTGGCAAAAGGGTTGGGCAGAGCGTAATGGCGGAAACATCACGGTCAACATCACTGAGTTTGTTGACGAAGAGATAGCGTCACTGCCTGCTATCGCTCCAAAGAAGGAAATCGGCAAGGTTCTGCCAAACCTCAAAGGAAAGTATTTCTATGCTAAAGGTACGGGCAAGCGAATGCGCGACCTCGCGCGCTGGCCAATGCAGAACGGCAGCATCATCCGTATCTGTGACGACTGCGCCTCGTATGAGATAATCGCCGACGAGCCTGTCATGCCGACCAGCGAGTTGCCCTCACACCTCGCTTTGCAGGACTATCTGCTCTCAACGGGGTCATGCTACAAGGCTACGCTGCATACACATCCTATCGAGCTTGTCGCCATGTCGCATATCAGACGTTTCCTCAAAGGCGACGAGATGACAAAAGTGCTGTGGTCGATGATTCCCGAGACCCTCGCTTTCGCGCCTCTTGGCATAGGCATCGTGCCATACGCTATGCCAGGTTCGATAGAGTTGGCGGACGCTACGCTTGAACAAATCAAGAAGCATGATGTTGTGCTTTGGGAGAAACACGGCACCGTGGCTGTCGGAACAGACATCATGGACGCTTTCGACCAGACCGACGTGCTCTGCAAGGCTGCGAACATATATATGTGCGCGCGCAACATGGGCTCTGAACCAGACGGCATGACCGACAAGGAGATGGAGGACATACAGGTCACGTTCAACCTTCCGAAGACCCGTCCGTGCTGAAATAAAAAGCCTCCCGCGACATTGCGGGAGGGAAAATAGAAATCGAAGCCGATTCTGCAAGAAGATGCCACGAGGCATAATCTTCAGAATCGGCTTCGTTTTTTTATATTTTGCTGTATTGTGAGGCAGAGGGTTGCCGGTTTGTTACTTCTTTTTCGTCGTTGTTTTCGTAGCCGGTTTCTTGTAGTAGGTGAGTGCTTCGGGCAGCCATCCCTGTATGTTCTGTATGCGTGTGGCGTCGCTGGGGTGGTCGCTCAGCAGCGAGTAGGAGCCGCCGGAAACCTGTGCCATGCGCTGCCAGAAAGCCACTGCGACATTCGGGTCGTAGCCTGCCATGGCAGCGAAAATCAGTCCGAGACGGTCAGCCTCGCTCTCCTGTTTGCGAGAATAAGCCGCTCCGCCGAGCTGTGTGCCTATTCCGAAAGCCACGGATGTTATCTGCTGTAGCTTCGTGTTTGTGCTGTAGCCCTGAAGAATGCTTGTCAGAATCTGCGAGCCGTACTGTTTGCGCAGCTCGTTGCTCAGGCGTTCGGCAGAGTGTTTCGCCACGGCGTGAGCCACTTCGTGCCCTACGACGATGGCAAGCGATGCCTCGTCTTTCGTCACAGGCAGTATGCCTTCATAGACGACAATCTTTCCGCCGGGCATGCAGAATGCGTTGACGCTTTTGTCCTGCACGAGGTTGAACTCCCATTTATACTGCGCGACCTCAGCCGCCATGCCGTTCTGCTGCAGATAGCTGACCACGGCGTTGGCGATGTTCTGCCCGACACGCTTCACCATGGCGGTGTTGGCGGAGTTTGTCGATGCCTTGGCAGTCTTCATATAGTCTTGATACTGCTGGTTGCTGAGGCTCAGCACCTGCTCGTCGCTGACGAGAATGTTCTGCTTACGTCCCGTGATGGGCACTGTGCTTGTTGTGCCGCAGCTGCTGAATGTCAATGCTGTGACAAATGAGATGAAGAGAAATCTGAGTTTGTTCATGTCTTTTCGTATTGTTTTTCTGATTTTTTTGTTTTCAAATGCAAAATTAGTAATATATTTTGACAATTCATCCGTAAATCGGGAAAAAAACAATCAAAATGGTTTCGGAATGATTTTTTTTCATTAACTTTGTTGGCGAATCGTTCTTATAATATAATAATGTATAGCTATGAGAAATAGAATCCGCCTCCATTCGCGGCTCCAAGTGGCGCTGCTGTTGCTGTTTGCTGCCGTCGCTTGTTATGCGGGCCGTCGCGACAAGGTCTCGATGGATGCCATCGCCTCTAAGATGATGACGCAGCTGCGTGCGAAACAGAATCCGGCTTCCGCTCCTGCTGCACGTTATGCCATGCGTGTCGCCGCCACATCGCGCCAGCTTCTGAATGCCGTCACGACCGACGAAGCGTTCGCTGTCTATGTCCCGGACGACGGCCGTGGCTTTGTCATCGTGTCGGCTGACGACAGCCTGCCGCCCGTTCTCGCTTTCTCTGACGACAAGGCGTTTGCCGCTGATGACATGCCCGAGGGTTTGAAGGCCCTGCTCGACTATTATTCCGCCGTCTCCGCCACAGCCTCTTCCGATGCCCTGATGAGGAGCGTGACGTCCCGCACGGGCGAAATAGACATCGCGCCTCTGCTGGGCGAGATAGCTTTCTCGCAGCATGAGCCGTTCAACAACCTCTGCCCTATGGACGGCGAAACCCGTTGTGTCACGGGCTGCGTGGCTACCTCGATGTCTGAGGTGATGGCTTATTTCAGATACCCGAAACAGATGCAGGGTGAAAACATAAGCTATACGGCGGCACAAATCAGCAAAACCGTGACATGGGACTGTCAGAACACCACGTTCGACTGGGACAACCTGCTGCCCCGCTACACGTTGCCCGAGACGCCGTATGCCGGCGGAGAGACGGTGACAAGCGATACATATATGAGCATAAAGAGCATTGCTCTGTATGAAGAAAACACGAAGCTAATCCAAATGAGCGATATCTACAATATCACGGGCGCTACGCAGAACTTCGACATTCAGCTGATTCTCGCCGACACCGATGGCAAATTCATACGTCCGGTGGGGGCAATGAAGAACCCTGACGCTCTGGAGAAAAACCTCGGATACTCAAAGTTCTATATCCAACACTCGCTCCCTTCGAGCATAGCCGACGGCAACTACCGCCTGTATGCCGGAGTGAGGAAGACCGGCACAAGCGAGTGGAGCATCGCAAAGACAAAGTCCGGCTCGTCGTGGCAGCCTTGCTACATCTCTCTGCAGAAGAGCGGACGGACTTATGTCATCAGCGGACAGACGTTCACCTGCGGATATACCGAAGCTGAGGGCAACGCCGCCGCCGTGCTCTCAGGAGCCTGCGGAGCGGCAGTGCAGATGAACTACTCTGCCAGCGGCAGCGGCGCGAAAACGACAGACCAGCGTCTCGGCATGTTCCAGTATATGGACTACGACGACAGCATGATGTATCTGCCGTTCAATACCCAGAGCGAGCAGCAGTTCTTAGATGTCATCAAGGAAGAACTGAGCAACGGCAGAATCGTCTTCTGCTGCGGCGTGTCGGACATCGGATATGCTCATGCGTACAACATCGACGGCATGAAGACCATCGACGGAATTATATATGTACACATCAGCTGGGGATGGGGAGGCTTGGACAACGGATATTACGTGCTCTCGAACATGACGCCGCCTTCGCAGACACAGTTCGGAAACTTCGGGTACGACTACAGTCTCACGGTCGGAGTGAAACCCAACGACGGCGTGAAAGACTATCCGCGTTTCGCGATGGAATGTCTTGAGACGGACAAGGAGAGCTACAAACAGGGCGAACTGCTGAAGGTGACGCTCACGAGATTCTGCAACTACGGCTGCGAGACATTCGTAGGCAACCACTATATCATGCTCGAGGCAGAAGACGGAAACATGACTAACCTCGGCGCGCTCTATTCTAAGCAGATAGAAAGAGCTCCGAACTACAGCTCCTACACCAGCAGTCGGGAGCAGACAATCCCCGGCTCCACGCCCGACGGAGTCTATACGGTGAAGATACTCAGTTTGCCTACAGCCCTCAACGGCGACTTCTCTAAGGCCTACGAGATGGTGTGCCCCGAGTGTCCTGTCGTCACGGTGGGCAATCCGACTGCTGTCAGGCTGACTGAGATAGCCCCTGAAGGCGACGCTGCACCTGCCTACTATAACATCAGCGGACAGAAGCTCTCCGCCAAGCCGAAGTCTGGCATCGTCATCGAACGGCGCGGCAACCGTGTCGTGAAAAGGGTGGGGCAGAACTGAGAAGACAATTTGATTAAATATTCAACAATACAAGACAATGAAAAAGAAACTCACACTCTCTCGTGACAAGAAAATTTCCGGCGTCTGCGCCGGCGTGGCAGAATATTTCGACTGCGACCCAACGCTCATCCGCATCGTTTATGCGATGCTCACCATCTTCTCTCTCGGTTTGCCCGGCGTGCTGCTATATATCGTGATGGCGATAATCATGCCACGCGCAGAGGCATGACGTGAGGGCAGAAGACATTGTGCCGAATGTGGCACAAGATACATACTGAAAACGCATCAGAGACCGTAAGGGCGGACAAGCAGTCTGCCGCTTGCGGTCTCTGATGCGTTTATGCGTTGCAAGATGCTGCCTCGCGGGCAGCCGTGCAGTGTGTGTCAGCGTGTCTTCGACGCCTCAAGCAGGTTGTCGAGAATCTCTTTTGTCACCTTCACGATAGTGCCGTGCTTGTGGTCTTTGGGCACGGAGATTTTCTTGTCCATGCTGCGGAACGTCTTGAAATCTTTCGTCGCGACGGCTCCGAACTCCTGCGGGCGATACTGGTCGTAGTAGATAATCCATTCGTCGCCGAGCTTCACGGCGCACGGGCCTTCAGAATATGTTCTGCCGAAGGTGGTGGCGGGCGTCACGCCGGCCGCTGCATGGTCGGCTGTATGGAACGGCCCGTGGGGCGAATCGCTGAAGACGCAGAAGAGATTGCTGAAGCCTGGCTTGCGGTTGTCTTTCACCACGAGGACATAATCTTTCGGGGCGCGCTTCAAGAGATAGCCGTCGATGCTGTTGAACCCCGGGTCGTAGTACGGCTTCGCCTCGCTGAAACGCTTGAAATCCGCCGTCGTGCAATACCACATCCTGTGGCATGAGTTCGTGCCCAGCTTGTCGGCGTCGGTCTTCTCCGACGGGTCGATCATCGACGACCATATTATGAAGAACAGCTTCAGCTCATCGTCGTAGAACAGCTCGGGCGCCCACACGTTGTTCGTGGCATGATTTTGCATGACGGGAATCTCAACCTGCTTCGACCAGTGTATCAAATCCTTTGAATGTGCATAGCCAAATCCCTTGCTGCCCAGCCATTGCGTGGTCCATACGAGATGGAAGGTTCCGTCGGGGCCTTGCACGATTGATGGGTCGCGCAGCACACGCTCGTCCGGCGCGAACTGAGGCATTGCCGCCTCGTTTGTGAAAGCGTCGATGTAGGCATGGTCGTTGCCTATCTCCGGACGCATCCACACGCCGGGTATGCTGTCCCAGTGCAGGCCGTCGTAGCTGTAGAGATAGCGCATGCCGTCGGTCGATGGCTCGTGAAAAGAAGTGAAGATATAGGCATCCTGAGCCTTTGACGATGACGTGAGGATGCAGAACATGGCGGATAAAAGATAAAGAAATGTATGTCGTTTCATAGTTTTTGATAATAAAAGTAAGATGCTCCGAACAGTTTGATGGAGGCATGAAAATACACAATGTCTTGTGATTTCAAATTCGCGAGAATCGCATAGAAATCACCGAGGCGAACTTTAGAGCCGTACAGCGCGTGAATTTTCGGTTTTCGTAATATTCTGTCAAACAGTGCGTTAGGTTTTGTTTGGGCTTCAGGCATATTGCTTTATGTCCCAAAATAGACTGTTTTAGCCTCCAATATAGTCAAAGTTGGGTGCTCATCTTGACTGTTTTGCCGTGTCATTTGTATTGTTTTGCACCCCGATTTTGACTGTTTTGCCCTGTAAAACATGCTTTTTTGGCTCCCGGACGTGCGAAAACCGGTCTTTAGAAGGCGAAAACAGGGATTAAGAAATGTTAATTTCAAGATTT
>CALZMB010000112.1 GCA_945788485.1 uncultured bacterium
CCTCCTGCGCGACACACGCCTCAAACGCAAGGTCATCGCCCTTGTCGAAGTGCCGGGATGGGTAGGCTCTGCGCGCGAAGACCTGCAAGAGCGCCTCGCTTCGGGCAAGACCTTCGACACGCCCATCGAGTATCCCCTCGTCACGCACTGGCTCAACAACATGTCGCACGACCATGTCCTCGACATGCTCAAGCACTACGACATGTGGAACAGGAGAGAAGACAAGGTGAAGCTCATCTTCATCCCCTGCTATCTCACAGGCAACGACGGCATCTTCAACAAAGAGTATTATGACGTCGTCCTCGGCAACGACCTCTCCATCTATCCCTCCTACTACGAGCCGTGGGGCTACACCCCGCTCGAATCCATCGCCTTCAAGGTGCCGTGCATCACGACAGACCTTGCCGGCTTCGGCGTATGGGCAAACACCGTCAAAGGCGCGCCGTCCGAACTCGAAGACGGCGTGAAGACCATCCACCGCACAGACTACAACTACTCCGAGGTGGCAGACACGATAAAGGACACCGTCATACGCTTCGCCTCGTTCTCCGACAGCGAGGTGAAGAAAGCACGTGCAGCAGCAGAGAAAATCTCGAAGAAAGCCCTCTGGGAGAAATTCATAGAATACTACTACGACGCATACGACATCGCACTCCGGAAGGCTGCCGTGCGATGAGACAAGCCCGGCGACAACCTGCCGCACACGACAACGGCAGCGGCGGGCAGAGTGACATGCACCAAAGGCATTGACTCAGAATACTACAAACTTATAATAACGAAAATATGAAAATCAAAGCAAACTATGTCAACGCTCCATCATGGAAAGAGTTGACCATCAAATCAAGTCTTCCATCAGAACTTGAGTGCCTTGACAAGATAGCACACAACCTGTGGTGGTCTTGGAATTACGAAGCACGCGACCTCTGGCGCTCTCTCGACCGCGAACTCTTCGAGAAATGCGGCGAGAACCCTGTCCTCCTCCTCGAGAAGCTCCCTTACGAGCGTAAGGAAGCGGCTGCCAAGGACAAGGAAATCATGAAGAAGGTGAAGAACGTATGCAAGCTCTTCTCCGACTACATGAAGGTGCCCGTTGACAAGTCACGCCCATCAGTTGCCTATTTCTGTATGGAATACGGCATCAGCCAGGTCCTCAAAATCTATTCTGGAGGTCTCGGCATGCTTGCCGGCGACTATGTGAAAGAGGCTTCTGACTCTAACGTCGATATGTGCGCCATCGGCTTCCTCTACCGTTACGGCTATTTCAAACAGTCGATATCTATGGAAGGCGAGCAGATTGCAAACTACGATGCGCAGAACTTCAACTCCCTCCCCATCGTACGCACTCTCGACCCCGCAACAGGCGAGCCCCTCGTCGTTGACGTGCCTTACAACAACTATATGGTCCATGTCTCTGTATGGACAGCGCAGGTGGGACGTGTCAACCTCTACCTCCTCGACACCGACAACGAGATGAACTCTGAGTTCGACCGCCCTATCACACACGCACTCTACGGTGGCGACTGGGAGAACCGTCTCAAGCAGGAAATCCTCCTCGGCATCGGCGGTATGCTCACGCTCAAGAAACTCGGCATCAAGAAAGACATCTACCACTGCAACGAGGGTCATGCCGCACTCTGCAACCTCCAGCGTCTTGTTGACTACATCAGCGAAGGCCTCACCTTCAACCAGGCACTCGAACTCGTGCGCGCCTCGTCGCTCTACACCGTACACACCCCCGTACCTGCCGGCCACGACTATTTCGACAAAGACCTCTTCGGAAAATACATGGGTGCATACCCCCAGAAGCTCGGCATCTCATGGGACGAGTTCATCGGCATGGGACGCACAAACCCCAACGACCAGAACGAGCGCTTCTGCATGTCAACATTCGCTTGCAACACCTGCCAGGAAGTCAACGGCGTCTCACGCCTCCACGGATGGGTGTCACAGAAGATGTTCAACAACATCTGGGCTGGCTACTGGCCGGAAGAGAACCACGTCGGCTACGTCACAAACGGCGTGCACTTCCCAACATGGTGCGCTACAGAGTGGCGCAAGGTCTATGCGAAATATTTCGACAAGAAACACCTCGCCGACCAGTCGAACGAAAGCATCTGGCACGCCATCTACAACGTGCCCGACGAGGAAGTATGGGAGACACGCATGGCCCTCAAGAACAAGCTCGCCGAATATATCAAGGTGAAATTCAAGGACGTATGGCTCCGCAACCAGGGCGACCCTGCACGCGTCGTCTCGCTCCTGCAGAAAATCAACCCTAACGGCCTCACCATCGGCTTCTGCCGCCGCTTCGCTACATACAAGCGCGCACACCTCCTCTTCACCGACCTCGAGCGTCTCAACAAGATTGTCAACAACCCCGACTATCCTGTCACTTTCCTCTTCGCCGGAAAGGCACACCCAGCCGACGGCGCAGGACAGGGCCTCATCAAGCGCATCTTCGAAATCTCGCAGCGTCCTGAGTTCCTCGGCAAAATCATCTTCCTCGAAGACTACGACCAGCAGCTCGCACGCCGCCTCGTGTCTGGCGTAGATATCTGGATGAACACACCGACACGCCCGCTCGAAGCATCAGGCACATCAGGCGAGAAAGCCGAGATGAACGGCGTCGTGAACCTCTCCGTGCTCGACGGATGGTGGGTTGAAGGCTACCGCGAGGGAGCAGGATGGGCACTGCCTGAGAAGCGCACATACCAGAACCAGGGCTATCAGGACCAGCTCGACGCTGCAACAATCTACAACATGCTCGAGAACGAAATCATCCCTCTCTACTACAACAAGAACGAGAAAGGCTTCTCTGAGGGATGGATACAGGTCATCAAGAACTCCATCGCCACAATCGCGCCTCACTATACAATGAAGCGCCAGCTCGACGACTACTACGACAAGTTCTACAACAAGATGGCACAGCGATTCGCCGCCCTCTCAGCCGACGACAACAAGAAGGCGAAAGAGATTGCCCTCTGGAAAGAGACCGTCGCCGAGCGTTGGGACAGCATACATGTCGTTGACCGCAGCTCTAACATCGGCATGGGACTTGTCACAGGCAACAACATCGACATCCGTGTCGTAGTTGACGAGCAGGGCCTCAACGACGCCGTAGGCCTCGAACTCGTTGTCCTCAACAACGACATGCGCGACACCGACCGGGAAATCAAGCGCGTCATCCCGTTCCAGCTCGAGAAGCAGGAAGGCAACCTCTACACCTTCCACGCGCTCTACGCGCCGTCAACAGCAGGTTCTTACAAGACTGCCGTGCGTATGTACCCGAAGAACGCAGAACTGCCTCACCGTCAGGACTTCGCGTATGTGAAATGGGTTGAATAATAATCTCTTCTTTTCCAATATAGGTGGGTTCTATAAATGCGCTTTGTCAGATTTTGAGATTGTTTTTGAGGACAAATTGCAAGTTGTAGAGTGAGCGTAGCGGGCTACGTGACCGATACGACTTGCAATTTGAACCAAAAAGAATCCAAAAGATGACAAAACGTTAACCCCTGAATATTCATAAATTTGACGGTGGGCATTTATAGAACCAACCTATACAAGGCTGCAAGCCACTGCGGGGACACACCCCAAAGGCTTGCAGCCTTTTTCCGTTTTCCCGCCTCTTCATACATACACTCCCGTTCCCGCCGCCCTACGCAGATGATGAAAAAAACCTAATAATATGCTCATCTGCTTTGAAATATGAAATAATTATAGTAATTTTGCAACTTAATAGCGCATCACAGCGTCAAAAACACAGCGGAAAACGTAAAAACATAACAAACATACAACTATGAAACTGAAAATTGCTGTTCTCGCCGGCGACGGCATCGGACCTGAAATCATGGAACAAGGTGTGGCAGTGCTCTCGGCTGTCGCACAGAAATTCGGACACGAGGTGACATACACCGAAGCACTCTGCGGAGCCCACGCCATCGACGAGGTGGGCGACCCCTTCCCCGAAGAGACATTCAAAGTCTGCGAAGAAGCCGACGCCGTCCTCTTCGCATCCGTAGGCGACCCGAAGTTCGACAACGACCCCACAGCGAAGGTCCGCCCTGAACAAGGCCTCCTCGCCATGCGCAAGAAACTCGGCCTCTTCGCAAACATACGCCCCGTCACGACATTCGACTGTCTCGTACACAAATCGCCGCTGAAAGACGAACTCGTGCGCGGCGCTGACTTCATCTGCATACGCGAACTCACCGGAGGCATGTATTTCGGCGCAAAGCAAGAACCGGCAATGAACGACGCCATCGGTTGCGAAGACGCACTCGACACAAACTATTACACACGTCCCGAGGTAGAGCGCATCCTCCGCGTCGGATACCAGTATGCACGCCAGCGCCGCAAGCACCTCACCGTCGTAGATAAAGCAAACGTACTCGCCTCAAGCCGCCTCTGGCGCAAAGTGGCACAGGAAATCATGGGCGAATACCCTGACGTGGAGACAGACTTCATGTATGTTGACAACGCCGCCATGCGCATGATACAAGACCCGCGCTTCTTCGATGTCATGGTCACGGAAAACACCTTCGGAGACATCCTCACCGACGAAGGCTCATGCATCACCGGCTCTATGGGACTACTCCCCTCTGCCTCAACAGGCTCCTCAACACCAGTCTTCGAACCTATACACGGCTCATGGCCGCAGGGCAAAGGCCTGAACATCGCAAACCCCCTCGCGCAGATTCTGTCTGTCGCTATGCTATTCGAGTATTTCGGCCTCAACGAAGAAGGCGCCCTCGTACGCAAAGCCGTCAACGCATCGCTTGACCAGAACGTACGCACACCCGAGATACAAGTCGAAGGCGGCGAGAAATACGGCACAAAAGAAGTGGGCGCATGGATTGTCGATTTCATCAAAAAAGACTGACAAACCCTTCATCCGCACACACTTTGAATAACGCATATTGGTGGTTTCGGCATCATGTCTGAAACCATCAATATTATGGTTTATATAGAATACACGAGAACATGCCATTACGACTACCAGACAACCTGCCTGCCATCGAACTCCTCCAGCAAGAGAACATCTTCGTCATGGACGAGCGCAGAGCACACGGACAGGACATACGACCGCTCAAAATCGTCATCCTCAACCTCATGCCGCTGAAGATAACGACAGAGACCGACCTCCTGCGACTGCTCTCAAACACACCACTGCAGCTCGACATCACATTCATGAAACTCTCGTCACACACGCCGAAGAACACCCCCGTCCAGCACATGATGATGTTCTACCGCGACTTCAACGCGCTGCGAGACAAGACTTTCGACGGAATGATTGTCACCGGCGCGCCCGTAGAGCAGATGGAGTTCGAAGAAGTCTCTTATTGGCAAGAGGTCTCCTCCATCTTCGAATGGGCGAAGACACACGTCACCAGCACCCTCTACATCTGCTGGGCGGCGCAGGCAGGCCTATACTATCATTACGGCATACCGAAATACGACCTCCCCAAGAAGATGTTCGGCATCTTCAAGCACCACGTCACCGTCTCTACGCCCCTGCCCATCTTCCGCGGCTTCGACGACATGTTCCGTATGCCGCACAGCCGCCACACCGAGGTGCGCAAGGCTGACATCATCCGTAATCCCGCCCTCACCGTCATCGCCGAGAGCAACGAGAGCGGCGTAGGCATCGTCATGGCACGCGACGGACGAGAGTTCTTCATCACCGGGCACATGGAGTACAACCCCGACACCCTCGACAACGAATACAAACGCGATATGGGCAAGCGCGACGACGTAGAGATGCCGCGCAACTACTACTATCACGACAATATTGCCGAAGGCCCCATCGTCAGATGGAGGGCGCACGCCAACCTCCTCTTCCAGAACTGGATAAACTATTACGTCTATCAAGCCACCCCATACGACATCACCCAAATCAAATAGCCCAGCCGATAGCCACTGTGCCACGCGGTTCTGCCGCGGGGAATGCCCGCGCCCCGCTGCCTGTCCATCCCTCAAATCCCAACCCCTTGCCAACCACACGCCACATAGAACTCCTTGCCCCTGCCAAGAACCTCACATGCGGCATTGCCGCCATCAACCACGGGGCTGACGCCGTATATATCGGAGCCGACAACTTCGGCGCCCGCAGTGCGGCAGGTAACGCCATCGCCGACATCGAACTCCTCGCAACCTACGCCCACCAGTACGGCGCAAAGCTCTACGCCACCGTCAACACCGTTGTCTTCGACAGCGAGATGCCCGCTGCCCTGCAGACAGTACGCGACGTGGTGAAAGCCGGAGCCGACGCCATCCTCATACAGGACATGGGCCTCCTCTCGCTCCTCACCGACGCCGACCTCTACGACAGCCGCCGACAGCGTTATGCCCAGATCCACGCCTCCACCCAGACCGACAACCGCACAGCCCAGAAGGCAGAATGGCTCCAAAGCCTCGGATGCACACGCGTCGTACTCGCACGTGAGACATCCATCTCCGAAATCGCCGACATACATGCCGCCGTCCCAGATGTAGAACTCGAAGCCTTCGTGCACGGAGCCTTGTGCGTCAGCCTCTCCGGCCAATGCTACGCCTCGCACTATGCCTGCCGCCGCTCTGCCAACCGCGGCGAGTGCTCACAGATGTGCCGTATGCAATACAGCCTGCTCGATGCTGACGGCAACGCCGTCGCGCCCAAAGCCTGCTACCTCTCCCTGAAAGACCAGGCGCAGCTGCACAACCTTGAACGCCTCATTCTCGCCGGCGTCACCTCCCTGAAAATCGAAGGCCGACTGAAAGACCTCGCCTACGTCAAGAATGTCGTGGCGGCATACAGCCAAGAGACAGACGCCGTCCTCCGCCGCCTCAACGCACGCCAACCGCACACCGTCTATCGCCGCAGCTCATGGGGGCGCGTTGACCTCGCCTTCACACCCGACCTCCGACGCAGCTTCAACCGCGGCTACACCACCTACTTCGCCGACGGCCGACAGCCCTCGCTCGCCTCACTGCTCACCCCAAAGGCAATCGGCGAGAATGTCGGACGCGTGAAAGAGATACGCCACGGCCGCCAGCCACTCGTCATCGTCTCCGGCACTGCCGCTTTCACCAACGGCGACGGCCTCTGCTTCTTCGACGCCGCCCGCAACATGCAAGGCTTCCGCGTCAACAAAGCCTCCGGCAACCATCTCACACCGCACGTCCTGCCGCCCTCGCTCCGGCCCGGCATGACGCTCTACCGCAGCCAGGACATGGCGTTCGACCGCATGATGGCAGGCAAGACCGCCACGCGCGCCATTCCACTCAGCATCCGCCTGCACGACGACGGCACGCGCCTCACACTCTCACTCACGCC
>CALZMB010000113.1 GCA_945788485.1 uncultured bacterium
ATTATTTTGCTTAGTTGACTTGCCGTTTCCCCGTGCATGCGGAAACTGGCAAGCTGCCGTGGGCTTCCATGTTGATATCTGCTGCGCCCTGCTTCCTGTAGGGCGAGATTCGTCAGCTCAGGGCATCATAGTGTTGAGTGTTCCATCTGCTCAGCAGTTCGCGGGCTTGTTGTTTTGCAGCCTCAGAGATGTCTGCGCCGGAAATCATCTGCGCTATCTCATTGACGCGTTCGTCGTGCGTGAGCCTTGTCATGTCGGTATGTGTCACGCTGCCGGTGTCTGTCTTCACCACCCTGTAGTGTGCTGTCCCCGCCGATGCTATCTGCGGCAGATGTGTGATGGATATGACTTGCCTGCCGCCTTCAGCCATCTGTTTCATCATTCTGGCCATCGCCTCCGCCACTTTTCCGCTGACGCCAGTGTCTATCTCGTCAAATATTATTGTTGGCAACGATGTGGCACTGCCCGTCAGCGCTTTCAGCGAGAGCATCACACGCGCTATCTCTCCTCCCGACGCTATCTCTGCGACCGGCTGCGGCTGCGACGAGCTGTTGGCGCTGAATAAGAAGACGGCCTTGTCAGCTCCCGATGGCAAGAGTTCAGTTGGCGTGAGTTTTGTGATGAACTGCACCTTCGGTATGCCGAGCGGCATCAGCCGCGCCACCATCTCTTTATCCACCTTCGCCGCCGATTCTTTTCTCAGCTTAGTGAGGCAGCTTGCCAAGGCGACTGCTCGTTTCTTCGTCTCTGCCATCTCTGCCTCACATTCTGCCAGTTTCTCCTCGCCATTGTCTATGGCAGACAATTTCTCCGCGAGACCGTCACGGACATCCATCAGCTGCCGCAGCGTGTTGCAGCGGTGCTTGCGTTGCAAAGCATAGAACAGGTCGAGGCGTTCGTTCACCCGTTCCAGTTCTCTTGGGTCGTAGTCTATGGCATTCAGGCTCCTGTTCAGTTCCTGCGCCACATCCTTCGTCTCGACATAACAAGCATACAGCCTCTCGCTGAACGAGCGGGCAGACGGATAGCTGTCAGCCACGCTTTCCATCGCGTTGGCAGCCTGCCGCAGCAGGTTTATTGCTCCCATGTCGTCGTTGTCAGTCAGGTTGATGGCTTTGTATATAGCCGACTTGATGTCTTCTGAACATGTCATCTGCTTTGCCATGCTCTCCATTTCCTCCTGTTCTTCGGGGTCAGAGAGGTTCGCGTCCGCCAGTTCCTGATATTGGAATCGCATATAGTCGGCACGTTCCGCATCCTCCGCCATCTGCTTCTTCAGGCTGTCATGTCTCTTGACAGCGTCGGCGTATGCGGCATACGCCGTCCTGTATTCATCCACTTTGTCTCGGCATCCTGCCATTGTGTCGATGAGAGAGAGCTGGAAGTCTGAATCATGCAGCAGCAGGTTCTGATGCTGCGAGTGTATATCGACGAGGTGTTCGCCAACGCGCCGCAGCGTGGCAAGCGCGACGGGGGTGTCGTTGACGAAGGCTCTTGATTTCCCCGCCGCAGTGATCTCGCGCCGCAAGATGGTGTCGTCGGCGTCATATTCTATATCCTCGGCATCGAAGACAGGTTTCAGGTTGAGGTGCCGGATATTGAAATGCGCTTCCACCACACATTTCTGTGTGCCGTCTTTCACGGCTTTTGTGTCAGCGCGATGTCCGAGCAGCAGCGAGAGGGCTCCGAGGATGATGCTTTTCCCGGCGCCGGTCTCACCCGTTATCACGGCGAAGCCGTTGTCCATGTCTATGTCGAGGCGCTCTATCAGCGCATAGTTCGTGACCTTGAGGTTTGTAATCATTTGTTTTCCGGTTCAACTTTGTCCTATTGCTTTATCAGCTCCCATGTATTGTTCTGCGAGGCATTGATGCCGAAGAGGATGTCGTAGATGGTCTCCTTCTCTTTCTGTGTCCCCTTGCCTTTATATATGCCTGCAAGTTCGTCTTTCTTATAGTCGGTCCATATCTGCGGCAACATCGACAGCGCCTTGTTGCGGTGGGCCTGTTGCAGAAGGCTTATGGCAGAAGATATCTCTGTCCTGCCCCGCTCCGGATTGTTAGCCATCTCGTCGAGGCCTTTGCGGCAGTAGTCGTATTGCAGTTGCCTGAACGGCTCCATCGCTCCATCGAGATAGTCGTTGATGATGGCGAAACGGTTGCGTGAGTTGTCGAAAGCTTTCCATCCGGGATATTCGAGCGTCTGCGTATTGTTGACGAGATACATGCACTGCTGCAGCACCTCTGTGCCTCCCATAGGCGAGAAGGTGTCGAGATTGATGCCGATGATGAGGTAGGCATAATACGCGAGCAACGCGGTGAGCTGCGAATCGACGTTCTCTGGATTGAAATCGAGCTGGTCGAACCGCTGGTATTTGAACGTGAAGTTAGCGTCGCTGTTGTTGTAGATTGTCGTGGTGTATGCAGAATTGAAGACGGGTCGGTTGGCTTGCACCAAGGCGTTGCAGGTGAACACGCCCGTCTCTTTGTCGTATTTTGTCACCGTGACATTTAGCGTACACTGTATGCGCTCCGCCTTCCTGAACTGCAAGTCAGTCCATTGGCGTGTATTGACGAACGTCTCCATGGCCTGCTGCAGCTCGTTGAAGACGCTTTCGTCAGTGCCCTGTATCTGGGCATGGTTGATTTTTATCTTCATCTGCAATTCCTGCGCCTCAATGTTCTGGCACATGAATGTCGTTGTGACGAGAATCAGAAATAGAAGAAGGTGTCTCATAGTCACTGTTTATGTGCTCTTGCCCTTTTTCGGCTCAGTTTTTCATTGTCCTCAACCTTATCCGCATGAGCACCTGCTTTGTGTTCAGCGAGAAGTCATTGCCGAGAATCCATGAGAAATATCCCGGGTCTCTTCTGATAACGTCAGCAACAGGAAAATCCTTGTATTTCCCGAAGCTGAAAACCTCTTGCAGCCTCTCCGTGCCGTCGGCGTTGAGCAGGGGCTGTCCGTCCGCGCCTCTCACAGGCGCCCAGACGACGCGTCCCGCGAAATCCACATTGCGGTTGTCTGCCATGCAGAACTGCGCTATGTCGTCGATGTCACTGCCGAGCTGCCTCTCTTCTTCCTCCTGTCTTCCCGGCGCATACATATCGAGCTGTCCTTGCAGCACGAGCCATGTCGCCTTTGTGTCTTCGTCGGCGAGATGGGCTTGGAAATCCTCTTCCATCTTCCTGCCGCAATAGAATTTGTACGCTGCGGCGAGATTCCGGCGTTCCATCTTGCGGAAGATGACAGAGGCGTCGATAAGCCTGACTTCAGAGAAGTCGAAGTCTATGCCCGCCCTGAGGAACTCTTCAGCGAGCATCGGGATGTCGAACTTGTTCGAGTTGAAGCCGGCGAAATCGCATCCGCTGAACTCGCCATGCAGCTCCTGCGCCAGTTCCTTGAACGTCGGAGCCCCGGCAACCATCTCGTCCGTTATGCTTGTCAGCTGCTGCACGACAGGCGGTATGCTCATCATCGGGTTGACGAAGGTGTTGCGCGACGTCTCCGTTCCGTCTGTTGCCACTTTGATATACGAAATCTGTATGATGCGGTCTTTCGCTATGTCAAGCCCAGTCGTCTCCAAGTCGAAGACAATCAGCGGCCGTGTGAGTTTTGGTAGCATAAAAAAGTCTGTTTTATGTGTTTTTTGCGGATTGGTAACTAAACGCACGAACCGCACGTCATGTGCGGTTCGTGGACGTATATATATATGTCGTCTGTGCGTCGCGGCATCAGTCGTTCAGCAGCATAGGCATCATCAGCATGAGGATGTCCTCGCCTTCCGGCTGCGTCTCAGGCATGAAGAGGCCGGCTCGCGTCGGGTCGGCCAGTTTCAGCAGCACGTTCTCCGAATCGAGGTTGTTCAGAATCTCTGTCAGCGTAGAGCCTTTGAAGCCTATGCTCATCGGCATGCCGTCATAGTCGCATACTATCTCCTCTTTCGCGCTGGTAGCGAAATCGATGTCTTCTGAACTCACCTCGATGCGGTCGCGGTCGATGCGCAGGCGTATGAGTTGTGTCGCTTCGCTTGCGAAAGGCAGCACGCGCTTTATGCTTCCGAGCAGGGCCTTGCGGTCAACGGTCACGACATTCGTGTTGTCTTGCGGAATCACGCTGGCATAGTTAGGGTATCTCCCCTCCGTCAGGCGGCATGTCAGCGACCCGCCAGAATAAGTGATGCAGGCGTTGCGGCTATCGAACACGACCGTCACCTCCGCGCCGTTCTTCGCCAGCACGTTTTTCAAGAGGTTGGCAGGCTTCTTCGGCAAGATGAACGAGGCGCGGCTCTCTGCTGTCACATAGCTTATTTTGTTTCGCACGAGTTTGTGCCCGTCGCTTGCCACGACTGCGAGGCCGTCAGCGTCGATGTCGAAGAAGATGCCGTTCATGATGGGGCGCAGCTCGTCTTGCGCCGTGGCGAACAGCGAACGGCTGACGTTCTCGGCGATGACGCTCGACGCGGCGGCGAACGACGAGCAGCCCTCTTGCATCGGGATGCCGGTCGGATAGTTGTCGGCCGGTGTAGCGACAATATTGTACATGCCGTTGAGATAGACAATCTTTGTCTGCATCGACGCCATGTCGATTTCAAAGCTTACAGGCTGTTCGGGCAGCTCTTTCATGGCATCGAGCATGGTGCGGTTGGAGATGCAGAATCGTCCGTCGCCGTCGCTCTCGTCTAAGGTGACAGCAGCTTTCATGATATTCTCGTTGTCCGACGCCGTGATGTGAAGAATGCCGTCGCTGACTTCAAAAAGGAAACATTCGAGGACAGGCATCGCGTTCTTCGCGACGATGACCTTTGACAACGCGTTAAGACAATTGCTTAGTTGTGTGCTTGAAACAGTAAATCTCATCGTGGGTATGCATTAGGTTTGTATCTTTCACCCCCTGCTCCTTCAAGCAGAGAGAGCGCTTCTGTTTTTCTTTTCAAGGCACAAATTTACTCATTATATTCTTAATAAACAAAAAAACTTCCGAAAACTTTCTTCTTTTTAGAACTATTTTAGTAATTTCGCAAACGATTTTGAGAAAACAAACCACTAAACATATATATACATTATGGAACTACAAGGAAAAATCATTGTGGCACTCGACCCTCGCAGTGGCACATCAGCACGTGGCGAATGGATCTCTCAGGACTTTGTGCTTGAGACGCACGACACATATCCAAGGAAGATGGCGTTCTCTGTTTGGGGAGCCGACCGTCTGCAGCGTTTCGGCATACAGGTAGGCCAGGAGGTCAACGTCTCGTTCGACATCGACGCACGAGAATACAACGGCCGCTGGTTCAACAGCATCCGCGCTTTCGACGTACGTCCCGTACAGCAGCAGGCAGCCTCTGAAGCGCCCGTTCAGGCTCCGCAGTTTGGCGCGGCGCCAGAACCCGCCGTGCAGCCGCCGTTCGCGCAGGACAACACCGGGGATTCGACCGACGACCTGCCGTTCTGATATTTTCAGTTGGCAAATGTTCACGGCAACATAGACAATGATGAATAACAAAAACCGGAAAAAACATTGAAAGCAGGAAGACCGAAGGTCAAATCCCAGTGATTACGGAAACTGCATTTTTTTCACGACAACAGTGACAACAACGACAACATTGATGCCGCCACAGGGTGTTGCCCTGCGGTGCTCATCAATTTCATAGTGTCACTTGTGACAAACAAGTTGACTATATTTGTAACAACGTTGTCCCCGTTGTCTCTGTTGTCGTGAAAAACTCGTCAACTCGTCAACAAGAAAGAAAAAGCCATGCTCTCCAGCCTCCAGAACAAACGGATAAAAGACCTGTTGCTGCTGCAGCAGAAGTCGTCCCGCCGCCGTCAGCAAGAGCTGTTCGTCGTCGAAGGCAGGCGCGAGCTGCAGCAGTGCATCGACGCGGGCTATGAGATAGACAACATCTATCTCTGCCCCGACCTCCTGCCCGCCGACAGCGTCGCCTTAGGCTGGAGCGGCCGTGCCGTCACAGAAGTGACGAGAGCCGTTTACGAGCGGATAGCCTACCGCGGCTCCACCGAAGGCGTCGTCGCCGTCGTCCGCCAGCCCCGTCTCCGGCTTGACAAACTTTCTCTCCCGCCCCGCCCCCTCATCATCGTGCTCGAGAGCGTGGAGAAGCCCGGCAACCTCGGAGCCGTGCTGCGCTCGGCTGATGCCGCCGGCGTCGATGCCGTCATCGTCTGCGACCCCCTCTGCGACATCTACAATCCCAACACCATCCGCGCCTCCCTCGGAGCCGTCTTCACCGTGCCCTGCCTGTCATGTCCTTCTGAAGTATGCATATCATTCCTCAAACGCCACGACATCCGCATCCTCACGGCGCAGCTGCAAGATTCCGAGCCATACTACGACACCGACATGCTCTCCCCCACAGCCATCGTCATGGGCACAGAATCCACTGGGCTCACAGACGCATGGCGCCGGGCAGCCGACGCTCACATACGCATCCCCATGCTCGGCAACCTCGATTCGCTCAACGTCTCCGTCTCCGCCGCCATACTTATCTACGAGGCAGTCCGGCAACGGCTCATGCAAGAAGGTTAGAAAGCCGCCCCCAGAGGCGCAAAGCCCGGCACACTTTGTCCCCCCTGCACAGCGAAGCGGCAGGCTGATGGCACACGCCACAGCCTGCCGCTTCGCTGCTTTCCTTATACAAGAGAGGGAGAATGGCGGACATTCAGCCTATTGCCCGCGCCCCATCCATTGCCTGTCGTATTCCACATTCCGCCGGTCATACTCAAAGAATCTCTCCAACGAGTACTCCGCCTCCTTGCCAGTACTATCCGCCTAACAGATGGAACTGCCGCTGCACCGTCGTGCAAGTCCGGAAGTCTAAATACCCCGTCACCCCGCACGACGAAGCAATGGCAAGAGGAGCCGAAGCAACAGGAAAAGACACAAAAGGCATCTTCCAATTCAATCCCGGAATACAACAAAAGACATTCCCAGACTACAACCCATACACCATACGAAGATGCCGAGACTGCGACATCGCTAAAGGAAAACTTAAATTAGCATTTGTTCCTGATAATGAAGTGTGCGCTGCATGTGAGTTGTTACATCAATGTGCAGGTGACATTGAAAAATCAGCAACTGCCATCGAGAGGACACACTATCTCCACGAAATGGAACCGCTGCTTCGAGTCAGACATGAAAAGCCAATATACAATGGTACCATCAATGTCGGTTTCTCTACCCATGGGAACAAACACCTCTTCTCCGACACTTTCGGCAGGTCAAGGGTCTTGTCAAAAGAGGATTTGAAAGACTTGGGAACACTACTTGAAGGCAGCACC